>JAHBXB010000005.1 GCA_019636655.1 Phycisphaeraceae bacterium
AAGGTCGGCGACGTCGCGGAGGGTGAGGGTGGGGTCGGTGACGGAATCGAGGATTCTGGCCGCGAGGCCGGGGGAGGGGTTGAAGGAGGAGGGGAGGTTGAGCATGACCCGTGCAGGATACGGGTTTTTGACGGTATGTCAATAGGGTTTTGATAGGAATATGTACAATTCGTCCAAGTGGTGAATTGGTGAGGAGTTGCGCGAGGGTCTTGCGGTGGGGCGGAGGGTTGCGGGTGCAAAGGGAACCATGCTGGTTCCCTCTGCTACTCCCTCCGGCGGGGAGTGGCGGGGTGGTGCCGGAGGGCAGGATGCACCGACTCAACCGCAGAGCCGGTTGAGTCGGTGGCACGATATCGGTGCCACCTGCCAGTTGGCCGCGGATCGTCATTCAGGGTGGCGAGCGAACAGCCGATGTATATACTGTGTATTGACGGTGTGTCACCTTGGTAAGGAGGCTTTGATTGGTCAAGACGCTCACCAAGCACGGCAACAGCTACGCCCTCGTGATCGACAAGCCGATCCTCGAGTTGCTCAAGATCCGGCCGGATTCGCCGCTCGAAGTCAGCACCGACGGCAAGGTGCTGACGATCACGCCGCAGCGCGACACAGATCGTGAGGAGCGAGTGTCGCGGTCGCTGGAGAAGGCGAATCGCCGGTATGGCAAGGCTCTCAAGCGGCTCGCCGAGTAGGTCCTTGTGGAGCCGCAGTTTCTCCGCGTTGATGAGGTGCTTCGCATTCATGCGGACCAGGTCGAGCGCTACGGCGGGAGCGCCGACTTGCGAGACCCGGGGCTGTTGATTTCAGCCGTGGAGACTCCGCGAGCGATGTACGGCGGGTCGCTACTCCATGGCGATCTCTTTGGGATGGCTGCGGCGTACCTGTTCCACATTGTTCAGAACCATCCGTTCGTGGATGGCAACAAGCGGACTGGAACGGTCGCGGCGATCGTGTTTCTCGATGTGAATGGGGTAGAGATCGACGCCGACAATGACGAGTTGGCCGAGATGGTGTTGGCGGTTGCGCGTGGGGAGATCGACAAGAATCGGATTGCGAGGTTCTTGCGGGAGCGAGCGGCGGGGCTGTAGCTTGTCGCGGACTTATCGCTGCGACCCCTGGCTACCCATTTGAGTCCTTCGGGCTTCATGCGACACGGGGCTGCCGCATTCGGTGCAGGTTTTAGCGGTTCCGATCGGGTATCCGCACGCGGTGCACAGGCCGCGGCGGGAGCGGAGGGTGCGACGGGTGCGGCGGGTGCGGCGGATCGTGCCCGGGCCCATCGCGAGTGCGGCGATGAACGTGGCAAAGAAAGCCGTGTTGATGAAGAAGGCGGGCCATGCCGGGCTCGTGGGCAGTACTCCACGAGTTTGTGGGATCCATCCGGCGGGGGCAACGTGCCATTCTCCGATCACCGTTCCGGTACGGTGATTGCGTTGGGGATTGGTGATGCTGATTGACGCCATCGAAAGGCATGGGAACGGGAAGCCCCATGTCTTACGGCTGACGACGAGTACTCCGGCATCGCCGAATCCGAGGGCAGTTTCGTTGCGAGAGCCGATCGTGGTCTCAACCTCCGTGGGATCGGAGGCCGTGGGCCATTCAGGCCCCGGATCGATCGGCCACGTGTAGTGACTCGCGTAACTGCGTCGCATCGGGGGCCACCACAGGCAGCTCCACGCGACGAGCACGGTGGTGACGGCGCCGAGGAGAAAACAGATCAACGTGGCGCGGAGCGAGCTCGTCCATGGTGGATGGCCGCGGGAGTGGACGGGCTCTCCGCATTCCGTGCAGCGTTTGGCGGCGCCGATTGGGTATCCGCACGCGGTGCACAGGCCGCGGCGGGACCGGAGTTTGCGGCGGACGACTCCGGGGCCCAACCACACTGCCGCGATGAGGGCGGTGTAGAACGCGATGTTGAGCGCGAGGGCGGACCAGAGCGGATGCACGGGCAGCATGCCATCGGTCCTGGCGGCCCACCGCGATCCGGGCGCGGCGACCCGCCAGCCGCCGGCGATTCTCTCCGGTGCGGCAGGTGACTGACTGAGCACGCTGATTCTCGCGATCGAGAGGCATGGGAAGGGGAAGCCGTATGTCACACTGCGGACGAAGAGATTGGGCCGAGTGGTGCCGGGCTTGGGATCGGCATCGGTTGGTTTGAGGAGGCTCTCGGAGCGATCGGACCATGGGAATGGTTCGGAAGAGGCGAACTCGGCAAGCAGGCCGATCTCGGCGGTGGCTGAGATGCTGGCCGGGGCGGCTGGCCACTCGGGCCCGACATCGATCGGCCACTGATTTGGCCTTGGGACTTCGAAGCGTTCCAGCGCGGGCCACCACGGGCGGCTCCACGCGATGAGGATGGTGGTGATGGCGCCGAGGAGGAGGCAGATTGTGGCGGTGCGTAGGGGACGCGCCATGGGAGAAGTGTACAGGTTGGTGCGAGTGGGGCGGTTGCTTTGATAACCCCTTTGGGGTATGGGTGAACGGGGGGGCGGTCCGGGGTGTGGCTCGTCGCGGACTCCTCGCCGCGACCCCGGCTACGCACTTGGAGCCCTTCGGGCTCGGGGGTGCAAGACGGGGCTGCCGCATTCGGTGCAGGCGTCGGCGGTTCCGATCGTGTAGCCGCAGGAGAGGCATTGGCCGCGGCGGGAGCGGAGGGTGCGGCGGATGGCGCTCGGGCCCATCCAGATCGAAGCGAAGAGGGCGGCGTAGAAGGCAGTGTTGAAGGCCAGCGCCGGCCACTTCGGGCGAACGGGGAGGTAGGGAATGGCCAGCCAATGCGAGTTGGCCGGGGCGAGTTGCCATTGTCCGAATTCCCCGCCAACTTCAAGGCTTCGGGAATCGATGCAACGTCCCATCGAAAGGCATGGGAATGGGAAGCCCCACGTGTCGCAGAAGACGATGGCAAGACCGCTGTATTCGGGCGAAGAAGCCGCGAACTCGCCGCAATGGCCGATTTCGACAAAGCCCGAAGTAGATCCTGGGGCGGGCGGCCAGTTGGGCCCAAGGTCGATCGGCCACCCCTCGTAGCCAAAGTCGTACATGTTGACTCTCGGCCACCACAGGCAGCTCCACGCGACGAGGACGGTGGTGATGGCCCCGAGGAGGAGGCAGATTGCAGTGGTGCGGAGGGGTCGCGCCATGGATTCAGTGTACAGATTGGGGTGAGAATGGCGGCGCGTCGATAACCCCTTTGAGCCCCCTCGTGGTCGACTTGCGGAGGATCAAGCATGGGACTCTTTTCCAACTCGGGTGGGCATGCGAGTGCTGCCCAGCTCGCGCGGATCGAGCGGAAACTGGATGCGTTGCTGGATTTTCTCCAGGTGGAGATGCCGGTGGACGGGATGGAGGACATCCGCGCGATGGCCGCGGCCGGGAACAAGATCGGCGCGATCAAGGCGTACCGGGAGCGCACGGGCGTCGGGCTGGCGGAGGCGAAGGAGGCGGTCGAGCGGGGGTGTGAGCGGCCTGGCTAGAAGTCCGCATCGAGGACGATGCGGTAGCGGGCCTTGCCGGCCTGGAGCCGTTCGAAGGCTTCGTTGATGCGGCTCATCGGCATGTGCTCGGTCTGCGGCGTGATGCTGTGGCGCGCGGCGAAATCGAGCATCGTTTCCATCGCGACGGGGGAGCCGGTGGGGGAGCCGGAGACGCTCTTCTGGCCCATGATGATGGGGAAGGCGGCGACCGGGATCGGCTCCAGCACCGCGCCGACGACGTGCAGGCGGCCGCGGGGGGCGAGCGACGCGATCAGGGCGTCCCAGTCGAGGGGGACGTTGACGGTCACGACGAGCAGGTCGAAGGCGCCGGCGAGTTTCTTGATCGCGGCGGAGTCGCGGCTGGAGACGACGTGGTTGGCGCCGAAGCCGCGGGCCTCGTCGAACTTGCTTTCGCTGGAGGTGAAGGCGGTGACGTCGCAGCCGTAGGCGGCGGCGAACTTCAGACCCATGTGGCCGAGACCGCCGATGCCGACGATGCCGACGCGGCTGGTGGGCTTGGCGAACATCGCGATGGGGTTGAAGACGGTGATGCCGCCGCAGAGCAGGGGGCCGGCCTCGGCGAAATCGAGTTGATCGGGGAGCGGGATGGCCCAGGCCCAGTGGGAGCGGACGTGGCTGGCGAACCCGCCGCGGTGCCCGATGATGGTGGGCTGGGCCTGGAGGCAGAGGTGCTGGTCGCCCGACATGCACTGGCGGCAGTGCATGCAACTGCCCGAGTTCCATCCGACGCCGACGCGCTGGCCGACCTGGAGGCCCTTGGCGGCGGAGCCGACGGCGGTGATGCGGCCGATGACCTCGTGGCCGAGGACGGCCGGGAACTGGGAGATGCCCCACTCGTTGTTGCGGACGGAGAGATCGGAGTGGCAGAGGCCGCAGTGGTCGACGGCGACTTCGACGTCCTCGGGGGCGAGGGGGCCGAGGTCGATCTTCTGGTGGACGAGCGGCTCTTTGGCGTTGGTGGCGACCCACGCATCGATGGATTTCATTGGAGTGCTCCGGGGGGGTGGTCGTGCGACTATCGCGGCGCTGTGATCGGCGAGGGCTCTTTGATTTCGACGCGGTCGTGGGCGCGGTCCCAGCGGAGTTTCCTGGCGTTGAGGACGGTGCCCTTCGAGTCGTCGTACAGCGTGATGCGGTTGTCGGGCGCGGCGGCGGCTTCGATGACATCCGTGGTCGCGTCGTAGGAGAGGGTGTCGGCGATGAGTTTGCGGAGGCCGGATTCGACGTAGACGGCGTCCTGCGCGGCGATGGCGGTCAGTTGCGTGCCGCGGGCGGCGGCGTCGGAGTCGGGCGTTGAGTCGGCGCGGGGGCGCATGGTGGCCTGGAGGCTCTCGCTTTCGAGGCGGATCGGCTCGCCGCCGTTGAGGGGGCGGTGGACGAGGGTCACGCCGCGGAGGAGGTCGAGGGCTCCCGAGGCCTGGTTGTAGTTCATGCCGCCGGTCCACGTGAAGAGCGAGGCGCCGCGGAGGGACTGGGAGCCGGGGCCCTGGGCGGTGTCGGGCGAGCGGCCATCGAAGGCCGCGGCGCGGCCGGCGCCGGGGACGGACATGACGCCGGAGTCTGGGTCGCTGTCGATGGTGGCGCCGTAGATCTTGAGGAAGCGGGTGAGGCGTTTGCCGTTGTCGGCCGCGGCGTCGGCCTCGTACCAGCGGGCTTCGGCGGTGGCAGGGGCGGCCTCGGAGCCGAAGACGGCGGCGTGGAGGAGGCGGCGATCGCCGAGGGGTTTGTCGGCGAGGTTCGCGGCAGGAGCGTCGGCGGGTTGCGGGGGGGCGGGGGAGAGGGCGAGGGTGAGGCGGTCGCCGCGGACCACGCGGACGACGAGGCCGTCGGGGTCGGTCGCGGCGACGACTTCGCCGTCGCACTCGACCTGGCCGTTGAGGTCATCGAAGCGCATGGATGAGCCCCAGGTGACCTCGAGGGTTTCGCCGAGGCCTTGCTCGTCGGAGGGGGAGGGGGCGGCGCGCTGGCGGTGGGTGAATCGGCCGGGGGTGGTGATGTGGACGTCGCGACGGGCGCCGTCGAGGAGGATGCGCTCGCCGGTGGCGATTGAGCGGCCCTTGCCGACGCTGGCGGTGGGGCCGGTGAGGAGGGCGGTCTTGGCGGGGGCGTCGGCGTGGAGTTCGTCTGCGGTGGCGCGGACGGAATCGAGATCGGTGTACTCGATGGAGCCCTTGGCCCAGACCTTGGAGACGGCGACGCGGTCGGGGGACTCGGCGCCGTCGGCGGAAGGGGCGGGCTTCTCGGGGGTGAGGCCGGCTTCGAGCCAATCGGCCTTGAGGGTGGCGCCCCGGCGGGTGGCCTGGACGCTGCCGACGGCGGTGAGCAGCTCGGGGTCGGAGCGGCGGCCATCGGGGGAGCGCTGGAAGCGGACATCGATCGTGTCGGCGCGGAGTTGGCCGCCGTCGCCGGCGTCGCCCTTGGCGTTGCCCTCGATCTTCACGTGGCTGGGGGCGAGTGCCTCGCCTTCGACGGGCATGAAGGCGACGTGGAGGAACTCGCCGCTGAGCGTGGACCGCTTGTCCTTGGCGACGACCGAGCCGGTGAACGCGGCCTCTTCGAGTGTGCCGGTGACCCAGTGGTCGGGGCCGGTGGCGAACTGGTAGTCGGCCTGGTCGGACCAGGTGATGCGGCGCTGGTTGTCTTCAAGGACGCCGCCGCCGGGGATGTGGCTGACGCCGGAGGCGAGGTTGATCTCGAAGCGGCCGACGGTGGCTCGCTTGCCGTCGTCGGTCTTGAGGACGACGTCGTTCGCGCCGCGGCCGGCGAGGATCAGGTCCTTCATGGTGGCGAGGTAGCCGATCCAGACGCAGGAGCCGGAGACGCCGGCGTCGGTGTCGCTGAGGGTGACCTTGCCGGCCTTGTCCGCGGTGAAGCGGAGGGCGATGTGGTTGTTCCTGGCGAGTTCGGAAGGGGCGGTCTCGATCGGGGTGATGGTGAGGCGGCCCGCCCAGGTGAGGACGATGTCGTCGTCTCGCTGGCCGGCGAGGGAGACGGGATCGCCCGCGGCGGCGACAGCGGTCTCGTGTTGCGGGGACGGGGCAGTGGGAGCGTTGGGAGGGGGCGAACTGGCGGGGTTGGCCGAAGCGGAGGACGAGGGTGGGGCGGCCGGCGTTGTCGTGTGCTCCGGCGCGGGGGCGTTGGTGGTTGAGGGGCCGAGGGCGGCGGGGGGCAACTGGTTGTCGATCAGGCGTACCCAGACGTCGAGGGCATCGGCCGCGAGGGTGCGGCCCATCTGGCGGACCTTGACGTCTTCACCGAAGACGGCCTGGTAGATGGTTTCACGCGGTGTCGGTGGGGGGGCTGGAGTGGCGTTGGCGGAGGCGGGGAGCTGGGTGGATGGAGCGGCGGGGGTGGGCGGGGCGGCTGCGGTCTTCGGCGGCGCGTCGCTCGCCGGGCTTCGGGTGAAGCGGAGGGAGTCGCCCTTTCGGAGTTCGAAGAACTCGAGGCGCTCGAGGACGCGGTTGAAGACCATGACCATGTCGGAGCCGCGGAACTCGAGGCTGGGTGTGGCGACGAGGACGGGATCGAGGGTGGAGAACTCGCCCTTGGGCATGTCGAAGTTGGCGCTCTGGGAGAAGTACATGCCGACAGGGCGGTCGTGGTCGAGGTCGACGGGGCGGGAGGCTTCGGTCGGGTCGTAGAGGCGGGCGAGCACGCCGCCCTCGAAGCGGCCGCTCTCGGGTTGCTGGCCCTGCTCGGGCATGTAGATGCGGCCCTTCTCGGCCTGGATGTGCAGGGTGCGGCCGTCGCGCAGGTAGATCCACGCCCTGGGCTTGGTGATGTTGGAGCGGCCGCGCTCTTCGGTGGGTTCGAGGGCTTCCCACTGGAGTTCGCCGGCGGCACGGGTGGGATCCTCCTTCTGGACGAACGTCAGCTTGCCCCACCCGCTGGGGCCGGTCTCGCCCGCGGCGGGGGGCTTGCCGATGTCCTTCGGGGTGGGGATGACGCCGACGCGGCGCTCCGGGGACGATCCGCTGCGGGCCCAGAGGAAGAGGGTGACGCCGGCGCCGATGAGCGCGAACGCGACGGCGAGCAGGAGGCCCGTGGTCTTGGGGGTCAGTCTTCGCCGTGCGGAATCGGTCATCGCGCCATCCTAACCACCCCGGGGTGGTGCACACGGTCGTCCATCAGGCGTCGTACAGGCCCACGGCACGGTCCATCATTCCCTTGGCGGCGAGCAGGTGCTCGACGGCTTCGCGGACGGCCCCGCGGCCGCCGAGGCTGCGGGTGACGAACGCGGCCTTCTCGATGATGCGCCGATCCGCGTCGCCGACGGCCATCGGGTAGCCGACGCGGGACATGATCGCGAGGTCGGGCCAGTCGTCGCCGAGGAAGGCCATGTGTTCGCGGGGGATGTTCGTGCGGGTCTCGAGCAGAGCGAGCGACTCGGCCTTGTCCTTCGACCCCTGGATGACCTCACCTACGCCGAGTTCCGCCATGCGATGCTGCACGGAGCGGCCGCAGCGACCGGTGACCACGGCGGCGCCGAAGCCGAGGCGGGTCCAGACTCGGAGGCCGAGGCCGTCGCGGATGTTAAAGCGCTTGATCTCGCGGCCGTCGTCGTCGAGCAGGATGGAGCCGTCGGTGAGCACGCCGTCGACGTCGAGGGCCAGGAGCCTGACGTGCGCCGGATCGGTGAAGATGCGGGTGGTCGGGGTCATCCGCTGACCACTTTCATCGCCATCAGGTCCTGGACGTCGAGGATGCCGACGGGCCGGCCGCGGGTGTCGACGACGGGGACCTCGTCGCTGCGGAACTCCCGCATCAGGCGGACAGCGTCCTTGACCAGGGCGGTGTGGGGGAGGGTGCGGGGCGACCTGGTCATCAGGTCGCGTACGGGCCGGCGGAGGTCGGCGGGGTCGTTGCGGACGAGACGGCGGAGGTCGCCGTCGGTGAAGATGCCGGTGAGCACACCGGTCTTGCGGTTGACCAGCAGGAGGGCGCCGGGCCGCCGGACCGCGCCGTCGGCGAGTTCGAGGGCCTCGGCGACGGACACATCATCGGGCACGGGCTCGACGTTCTTGCCAACCTCGAAGCGCAGCGCGCCGAGCACCGGCCGCAGGAGGCCGCCGAGCGAGCCGCCGGGGTGTCGCTTCGCGAAGTCGTCGACGGTGAAGTTCCGGCGGCGGGAGGCGACCAGGGCGAGGGCGTCGCCGAGCGCGAGCATCGCCGTGGTGGAGCAGGCCGGGGCGGGGGAGATCTTCTCGGTCTCCTCCACCGCGCCGATCGCGAGCACGTGGGTGGCGACGCGCTCAAGGCCGGAGGCGTCGCGCCTCGCGCCCCGCTGGTGTCCCGAGGTGATCGCGAGGATCGGGATGCCGTCCTGCTTGAGGATCGCGGCGAGGGCCACGACCTCTTCGGTCTCGCCGGAGTAGGAGAGGGCGACGCAGACGTCCTGGCGGCGGAAGCTGCCCAGGTCGCCGTGGGCGGCCTCGGTGGGGTGGACGAAGTGGGAGGGGATGCCGAGCGACTTGAGGGTCGCCGAGATCTTCTGGGCGATATGCCCCGACTTTCCCAGCCCGGTGACGAGCACCGTTCCATCGGCGTCGGCGCACCGCACGACAGCGTCCACCGCGGCCTGGAACTCCGGCCCGAGGCGCCGCACCAGCCCGCCGACCGCCCGGCTCTCGGCCCGCAGGACCTCCGCGGCGAAGGCCAGGTCACCCCGGCGTCCCGCCGGCGGCCGTCCGCTGCGGCGTGCCGGGCTCTTTGTCCGATGCTTCCCGTTCGGTGATTCGCCCATCGTCCCTAGTTTATGCACCCCTCGCACGCGGCCGGGCCGGGCGATAGAGTCCCTGGAACTCCGTTGCAGAGAGAGCCTATGACCACCGAATACCAGGTCCGTCTCGACGCCTTCGAGGGCCCCCTCGACCTGCTGTTGTTCCTGATCCGGCGGGCCGAGGTGGAGGTCACGGACATCCCGATCGCGGTGATCGCCGACCAGTTCATCGAGTCGCTGCGGGACATCGACACCATCGACATCGACACGGCGGGGGAGTTCCTCGTCATGGCCGCGACGCTGACGGAGATCAAGGCGCGCATGCTCGCGCCGCCGGTGGCGGCGAAGGCGGACCCCGACAACCCCGATCAGCCCCAGGCGGCGCAGGCCGCGATCGACCCTCGCGCAGAGTTGGTGCGGCAACTGCTGGAGTACAAGCGGTACCGCGATGCGGCCCACGCGCTCCTGCAGCGGAGAGACCGCTGGGAGGCGATGTACCCCGCCGCGAAGGCGCACCCGGACGCGGCGGCGATCAGGGCGATCGTGGAGCAGCAGGCCGACGAGGCCGCGACCGATATCGAGGATGTCACGCTGGCCGACCTGGTCGATGCGTTCTCGAAGATCCTGGTCTCGGTGGACTTCACCCGCGTCGGCGAGCACCACGTGCTTGTCGATGAGACGCCGATCGAGTTGCACGCAGAGGACATCCTGGAGCACCTGCGGCGCGAGCCGGAGGGCGGACTCGTGGGTGTCGCCGCCGGGCGGGGGGAGGTCCCGTTCGCCAGCATCTTCGCAGGACGCACGCGAACGGAACTGATCGGGCTCTTCCTGGCGATGCTCGAGCTGGTGCGGCAGCGGCGGATCCAGGTTCGGCAGGATCGCGTGCACGCGCAGATCACCCTGTCGCTGCGTGAGCCGGACCTGGCCGAGGCGGGGGCCGAGCCGGCGACGCACGCCGGGTAAGCCTCAGGTCAGGGCGCGAACGAAGATGGCGATTCGGTTCATCCCCTCGGCGATCTGCTCCTCGGAGCAGGCGAAGGACATCCGCACGTGGTTTGCGCCGCAGCCGCCGAAGTCCTCGCCGGGGACGACGGCCACGCGGTGCTCGTCGAGGAGCGCCTCGGCGAAGTCCATCGCGGACCCGATCCGCCGCCCGGCGGCGGAGGTGCGTCCGAAGAGCGCCGACACATCAATAAACAGATAGAACGCGCCGGTCGGCTTCACGCACGACAGGCCCGTGATGGACCGAGCGAGGTCGTAGATCATCGAGGCTCGCTGCGCGAACGCGCGCCGCATCTGCTCCACCTCGCCACCGCAGGCCGTGATGGCGACGGTCGCCGCGGAGTAGACGAACGACGTGACGTTGGTCGTCGTCTGCCCCTGCAGCTTCTCGCACGCCTTGGCCACCTGGAGCCCTGCTTCGCCGCTTCCGGCGAGGTAGCCGACGCGCCAGCCGGTCATCGAGTAGGCCTTGCTCATCCCGTTGATGGTGACGACGCGGTCCGCGATGGCGGGCGACGCACCGATCGAGAAGTGGGGGATGCCGCCGAAGGTGATCTTCTCGTAGATCTCGTCGCTGACCACCACAAGGTCGGGGGCCTTCGATGCCGCGGCCCGCTCCACGACGGCGGCGATCAGGGTTAGTTCTTCGGGCGTGTACATCGTGCCGCACGGGTTGCTCGGCGAGTTGATCACCAGCAGCCGCGACCTGGGGGTGATCGCCTGCTCGAGTTGCTCGGGCGTGATCTTGAAGTCTGTCTTGGCGCTGGTCGGTAGTTCCACAACCCGCCCGCCCGAGAGGCGGGCGATCGGGTCGTAACTCACCCACGCGGGCACGGGGAGCAGCACATCCCAGGGCTCCTCGCCGGGGAGCGGCGGGTCGAGGAGGGCCTGGAAGACGAGGTAGATCGCGTGCTTGCCGCCGGTCGTGATCACGACATGCTCGGGGGTCACGCCCGGGATGGCGTTCTCCTGCGAGAGTTTCTCGGCGATGGCACGCCTGGTGGCGGGGTCGCCTGCGGTGGGCATGTACTTGGTGTGCCCGGCCCGCAGGGACTCGATGGCCGCCGCGACAATCGGGGGTGGGGTATCGAAGTCCGGCTCGCCGGCAGCGAAGGAGAGGACCTCTACCCCCTGGGCGGCCAGCGCCTTGGCCTTGTTGGCGACCGCCAGCGTGGCGGAGGGCTTGAGGGCACGAACTCGGCGTGACAGTTGCATCGGGGACAGCCTACACCGTCGCGGCGCCCCCCAGAGCGGCTGTCCAGAGTGGCCGTCCGGACACCAAACCGTTGATCGGCTACGGGCATCAGCCTACCATCGCCGGCAACATACCGCACGCTTGAACGCAGGATTGATTGACTATGCCGATCGCCCCGGAACGCAAGTCCAAGGTTGTCTCTGAGTACCGCATCCACGGCACCGACTCGGGATCTCCCGAAGTCCAGGTGGCCGTCCTGACGACGCGGATCAACGAACTGGCCGAGCACCTCGACGGCCATGCGAAGGACAACCACAGCCGCCGGGGCCTGATCCGGATGGTGAGCCGGCGCAACCGGCTGCTGCGGTACCTGGCACGAGCCGATCGCGAACGGTACCTGGGGCTCATCTCCCGGCTCGGCCTGCGAAAGTAGTTCTTCTTCGGCCCGCGTCTCGAAAGAGCCGCGGGCCGCTTGTGTCAATCGGAACCACCCGTCGGACGCGGAGGCGGCAGTGGGCACCGGGCAGCCGCCGGTTTCTCGGCTCAGCAGGCCGAGTAATCGGGATCGTCTGCCCCATGCCTTCTGCCCCTGAGGCGACCGTTCGGGTCAACCTCACCCCGGCCAGCCCGGGCCTATCCGCCCAGATCGCGCGAGAGGCCCTCCCGCCGGCCACAGCCGCACCCATTACGGTGCGAAGGCAGATTCCACATGGCGTACGTCCGAGTTGAGCGCGAAATCGCGGGCCGTCCCCTCATCCTTGAAACCGGCAAGGTCGCCAAGCTGTGCAACGGCGCGGTGGTTGCGACCTACGGCGGGACCACCGTGCTGGCGACCGTCGTCCGGGCCAAGCCGCGCGAGGGTCTGGACTTCTTCCCGCTGACGATTGATTATCGCGAGAAGACCTCCGCCGCGGGCAAGTTCCCCGGCGGGTTCCGCAAGCGAGAGGGAGCGCCCAACGAGCGCGAAATCCTGACGATGCGTCTGATCGACCGCCCGATCCGCCCGCTGTTCCCGGATGGGTTCATCGACGAGGTGCAGGTGCAGGTCTTCGTGATGTCGCACGATGGCGAGAACGACTCGGACGTGCTCGCGGGCACCGCGGCCTCGGCCGCGCTCGCGATCAGCGACTGCCCCTTCGAGGGCCCCACGGCGACGGTCCGCGTCGGCCGGATCCACACGGAGGAGGGCCCCAAGTACGTTGTCAACCCCACGCTCACGCAGCTTGAGTTCTCGGATCTCGACATGGTCCTGGCCGGTCACAAGGACGGCATCAACATGATCGAGGTCGGGGCCGCCGAGGTCGACGAGGCGGGCGTGCTGGGTGCGGTGGAGTTCGGGTACGAGGCGGTCAAGGACACGTTGGGCCTCATCGACGAGTTGGTTCGCAAGGCGGGTGTTGAGAAGCGGATCGGTGAACTGACGCTGCCGACCGAGGAGATCACCGAGTTTGTCCGCAAGACCATCGAGACGGAACTCACCACCGCCCGCCAGATCAAGTCCAAGAAGGAGCGGGGGGAGAAGGTCGAGCAGCTCCGCGACCGCCTGCTTGATACCCACTTCAAGCTGAACCCCACCGGCACCTACGAGGTGTACGCCGACTCGGTGAAGCGGCGCTCACAGGCCAAGGAGGCGTTCCGCCGGCTCGAGGAGAAGATCACCCGCCGGCTGATCGTTCAGTCCGGCGTCCGCGCCGACGGTCGCAAGCCCACCGAGATCCGCCCGATCGAGTCCGCCGTGGGCCTCTTCGCCCGCACGCACGGCTCGGCCTTCTTCCAGCGAGGCGAGACGCAGTCGCTGGTCTCGTGCACGCTCGGAACCGGCAAGGACGAGCAGATCGTCGACGGCCTGATCCCCGAGTACTCGAAGAAGTTCATGCTCCACTACAACTTCCCCCCCTTCGCCACGGGCGAGGCCAAGCGGATCACTGGCCCGGGCCGTCGCGAGATCGGGCACGGCGCCCTCGCCGAGCGGTCGCTGATGGGCATCCTCCCTTCTCCCGAGGACTTCCCCTACACCATCCGCATCGTCTCGGACATCACCGAGTCCAACGGGTCGTCGTCCATGGCCTCGGTCTGCGGCGGCTGTCTCGCGCTGATGGACGCCGGCGTGCCGATCAAGGCGACGTGCGCCGGCATCTCCGTCGGCCGGTTCTCGGATGACAACGACCAGAACGAGATCTTCGTCACCGACATCATCGGCGAGGAGGACTTTTTTGGCGATATGGACTTCAAGGTCGCCGGCACCCGCGACGGGATTACTGGCATCCAGCTCGACCTCAAGGCCCGCGGCCTGGTCGTCTCCCAGATCGAGCGGATCTTCGAGCAGGCCCGCACCGGGCGGCTCGAGATCATCGAGAAGATGGAGCAGTGCATCGCCGCGCCCCGCCCGGAGATCTCGGTGCTGGCCCCGCGGCTGGTTACGCTCAAGATCAACCCAGAGAAGATCGGCAAGCTGATCGGCCCGGGCGGCAAGACCATCCGTGGCCTGCAGGACAAGTACGGCGTCACCATCGACGTCGAGGACGACGGCACGGTCTTCCTCGCCGCCCCGAACGGCGAGGCGATCGACATGGCCCGTTCCGAGATCGAGGCCCTCGCGGAGGAGATCAAGGTCGGGACGGTCTACACCGGCAAGGTGGTCTCTACGAAGGACTTCGGCGCGTTCATCGAGCTGGCCCCGGGCACTGACGGCATGTGCCACATCTCAGAACTGGCCGATGGGTACGTGAAGAGTGTGCACGACGTGGTGAAGGTGGGCGACGTGGTGAAGGTCAAGGTCATCAATGTGGATGACCAGGGCCGGATCAAGCTGTCCCGCAAGGCGGCGATGGCCGAGCAGCAGCCCGCCTGAGGTCCTAACTACCAGCCTCTCCAGAATCCCCCGCACCCCCGCAAACGCGGGGGTGCTTTGTTTCGTTCTTGGCCCTTGGCACACCAGCGATCTGTTGATAATCTGGGTAGACTTTCCCAGTAGCTTTTGCCCGGTCGCGCTTGGACAGATTGAAGGTGCTCCTGGGTGAGGCATCGTCGTGGTTGCTGGGGCTCTGAAGCCTCAGGTCGTCGGGTTCGTGATCGCTCGCGCCCTTGCTCGTGGGCCGGTGCGTCGAAGCGGGGTACACGATGAGTGACGAACAGGTTCGCACGATAACCGAGGTGACCGGGGCGGTGAAGTGGTTCGACCCCAAGAAGGGGTACGGCTTCATCGTCGGTCCCGAGGGGCAGGACATCTTTGTCCACTACACCAAGATCGAGGGCGAGGGCTTCCGTGTCCTCAAGGACGGCTCGATGGTGGTCTACGACGCCAACCTCACGGACAAGGGGTGGCACGCGACGAAGGTCCGCCGGGTAGATTCCCCGGAGGTGACCATCCCGCCCAAGCGAGGGCACGCGCGCTCGCCCCGCCGCTGATTTTCGCCGTCGTGTGTGCTCGGCCCCTTGACCCGCGAGCCTCTACACTCGCCGGTCCCGGGGAGATCCACCGCTGCTGCAACTGGTTCTTGCATTTGCCGTGGGTGCTGCCGCCGCCGCGTTCGGCGCGTGGCTGGTCACGCGCCGGAGGCTCAAGCGGGCCCGGGCCGCCGAGCGGCGTGCGCGGACTGCGGAGCGGATGGCCGCCATCGGCGCCATGACCGGGGGGCTTGCGCACGAGATCAAGAATCCGCTCTCGACCATCGGCCTCAACGCGCAGCTCCTGGGTGAGCAGATCGAAGAGATGCCGATCCCCGGGGATATCCGCTCGCGGCTGCTGATGCGGATCGGCACGCTCCGGCGCGAGGTCGAACGGCTCCGCGACATCCTCGCGGACTTCCTGGCGTTCGCCGGGAGTGTCCGCCTTGACAGGGCGCCCACGGATGTCAACGCGCTGGTCTCGGAGCTTGTCGACTTCTACCTGCCCGAGGCCAACCGCCTGGGCATCCGGCTCACCGCGGATCTGGCGAAGGAGGATATCGTCGCGGACATCGACGCCCGGGCGGTCAAGCAGGCGCTGCTGAACCTGCTCATCAACGCCACGCAGGCCGTCTCCGGACGCACCAACCCTGGCCCCGCGAGCGACGCCGCGCGGGCCGCATCGCCGATCGGCGAGGTGATCCTGCGCACGCGGGCCGCGCGCGACACCGACCGCAGCGACGTGGTGCGCATCCACGTCGTGGACACCGGGCCGGGCATCCCGCCCGAGTCGATCGAATCTGTTTTTACGCCGTACTTCACGACCAAGTCGGGCGGCTCGGGGCTCGGGTTGCCGACATCGAGGCGGCTCGTCGATGAGCACGGCGGCCGGATCGACGTCGTCTCAGAGGTCGGGAAGGGCACGGTCTTTACGGTGACCCTGCCCCGGCTGCGCGGCGCGCAGCCCAGGCCCAGTCCCGCGGTGTGACCGACCGTCAATCCCCCGACGGCACCCCGGCCACAGCGCGCGAAGGCGGCGCTATGGGAAGGGCCAGGGTGGTGCCAGCGCCCTCGTTTGGGACCAGCACGCGGCTGTGGGCGTCGTAGTGGCGGTCTCGTGCAGAAGCCTCGCACCCGGCGATAAGCGCCGCCGCCGCTGCCGCGAAGAGGATCGCCGGCAGCGCCTCTCGCAGGGATCGAACACACCCGGCACGCATCGACATGTTGGGGCTCGCTGGGACGGCTGCCGACCCGGGGCGGAAACGCAACCCCGGACCGACGGCCTTTCCCTTGCATCGAACCCCGCCTGGCGCGGCTGCAGCCCGTGTCGGGCCCCCGGCCGCCCGGCGGGCGGTTCTGCCGGTGCTCCCGGCATGATGGTCAAACCCGCACGTCCCATCTCGGGTTGACCACGATCCCGCCCCCAGTACCATCCGGGGTATCGGACGACAGCGCCCCCGCCGGCCGGAGCCCAAGGACAGCATGATCAAACCAGCATTCAGCACGATCGCCTGCCCGGAGTTGACGCTCGCCAACGCGGCGCAGCTCGCGGCGGACACCGGCTTTTCCGGCGTCGAACTGCGGACCTTCGGCTCGGCCTCCACCACCATCGCCTGCGACCCCGCGATGACCGACGAGGCCAAGACCCGCGGCCTGTTCAGCTCCCGCGGCGTCGAGATCCTCTCCGTCGCGACCTCGTGCCGGTTCGACGAGCCGATCCTGCCGCCCGTCCTGGGGCTGGTCATCTCGGACACGGAGGCCTCTGTGCGGGAGGCTCGACGGGCCGTCGATCTCGCGGTGGCCATCGAAGCGCCGCTGGTCCGCGTCTTCGGCTTTCAGATTCCCGCGAGGGAAGGCCGGGCCTCCGCGGTGCGGCGTATCGCGAAGCGGCTCGGCTCGGTCGTCGACCACGCCCACCGCACCGGCGTCCGCGTCGCCCTGGAGAACGGCGGCTCGTTCGCCACCGCGGCGCAGGTCGCGCAGGTGCTCGATGCGGTCGGCAGCCCGCTCCTGGGGGCGAGTTACTCCATCGCGGCGGCACGCGAGGCGGGCGAGGAGCCCCGGCGCGGTATCGCCACGCTCGCGCCGCGGCTGTGGCTGGCCCGGATCAAGGATCTTCGCAACGGCAGGCCGTGCGCCCTGGGCGCGGGCGACCTGCCCGCACGCGAGTTCGTCTCGGCGCTGGCCCAATCCGGATTCGACGGCCCGCTGGTCTACGAGTGGGACCGGCTGTGGTTCCCGGACCTCGCGGCCGCCGCCGAGGTGCTCCCCGCGGCGGCGCGGTCGCTGGTTGCGTGGATCGCGGAGGCCGGCGGTCCGACAGGCTCTCGCCCGGTCGATTCGCCCGTGAGGGCCTGAGCCCCACTCTACGATTGATCCGTGCCCGCCACGCCCGAACAACTCGCCGGCGAGGTTCTGGATCGCTGCCGCCGCCTGGGATTTTCCCTCGCCGGGATCGCCCCCGCGGCCCCGGCTTCGCGGCCCGATGAGATGCTCGCCTGGCTCGCCGCGGGCCGTCATGGAGAGATGGACTGGTTGACGGAGTTTCTTCCGGAGCGGCTCGATATCCGGGCGCTGATCCCCGGCGCTCGCAGCGTGGTGATGGTGGGGGACCTCTATGCCGCCCGTGACGGCGCAGCGCCGGTCGCGCCGGAGGGGCGGGGCCGGGTGGCCCGCTACGCCCACGGGCGGGACTACCACCGCGTGATCAAGCGACGGCTGCACATCTTGGCCGATGATCTCCGCGGTCGCTTTCCAGAGCACACGTTCCGGTCCTTTGTCGACACCGCACCGGTGATGGAGCGGGAGCACGCTCTTCGCGCGGGGCTCGGGTGGATCGGCAAGCACACGCTGCTGATCCATCCGCGGCTGGGGAGCTACCTGCTGCTGGGCGGGCTCGCCACCACGCTCGAACTCGCGGTTCCGCCGGACCAGGAAGCGATTCCCGACCGGTGCGGGGCGTGCACCCGCTGCATTGATGCCTGCCCCACGGGGGCGATCGCGCCCTACGCGGTCGATGCGTCACGCTGCATCTCGTACCTGACGATCGAGCACGAGGCGCCGATCGATCGGTTGCTGCACGCGGCGATGGGATCATGGGTGGCCGGGTGCGACGTCTGCCAGGAGGTGTGTCCGCACAACTCGGCGCGACCGGCGGGCGGCCACGCGGGATCCCCGGGCCCGAATCCGGAGTACTCCGCGGCGGCGACCGGCTTTGACCTGGTCGAACTCCTCGAGTGGACCGAGTCACGCCGGCGGGCGGCGTTCGCATCCAGCGCGCTCAAGCGCATCAGCCTTCCGATGATGCGGCGCAACGCGGCGATTGCCGCGGGCAACGCGCTGCGGACCCGGGACGATCCGGCCCTGCGCTCGCAACTGGAGCGAGCGGCGTCGGATCCCGGCGAGGCGGAGATGGTCCGTTCGGCGGCCGCGGCGGCGCTGAAGACGGGGTAGGGGCAAGCGTCCGGGCGGGCCCAAAAGAAGCGACGCCCGCGTGTCTCCACGCGGGCGTCGGATGATTCGATTCAGACGACCCGGTCAGGGACCGGGAGCTGGATCAACTTATGGGCAGCCCAGGTTGCCCGGGGTCGTGCCGCCGACCCAGTACTGGATGAAGACGGCGATGTCAGACGGCTCAACGAGGCCGTTGCAATCGACGTCCGCATAGATCGCGGGCGTACCGGGGTTGCTGACCGCGAAGTTCCAGGTCTGGATGAACTGCGCGATGTCAGCGGGCTCGACGACGTTGTTGCGGTCCCAGTCGCCGACGCACTGGGTGTTGTCCGCCGTGCCGTCCGCGCCGCCGGCCACGAAGAAGCCGCCCTGCTGCGGAGCGGTCCGGTTGAAGCAGTCCGGGCCCTCGGGCGGGCACAGGGGCGATGAGAACTTGATGCGGTAGTGTGTGCCCTGAGCGCCGCAGGCGGGGGCGCCGGCGGGGCCGAAGGTCATCGGAGCGATCTGCACCAGGAACGTATCGCCGGGGGTCACGCCGGAGACGGTCCGGCTGTAGGGGACGCAGGTCACGAAGTTGGCCTGGCCAGGGGAGGCCACCAGGAACGCGGCGCACGGGTTGAAGGGGTCGCCGGACTCGAGCATGAACAGGATGCCGGCGAACTCGGAGTTCACAGCAACGGTGAACGAGGTGTCCACGGCCGTGTAGAGGAACGCATCGACGCCGCGGACGTTGCCGCCGAGGCCATCGTCGCCGCGTGTGATGCTGTCAAAGTAGGTCGTGCAGTCTGCACCAGTCTGTGAGGTGGCGCAGGTGCCAAAGGGGCTGGACGGAACACCGCAGGTGGGGTTGAGGCCGGTCAGGTCGGTCGCGCCGGTCGCGTTAAGGGTGCACGCCGCGGCGGGGCAGTTCGTGGACTCCTCCGTCACGACGAGGCTGAAGTTGCCGCCGGTGACGCCGTCAAAGGGACGGACGTAAATGAGGTAAGGCACACCATTGGCCGCGCAGAACGTCGCCGTTCCGGCGTCAAGGTTGGTCGAGCAGCCGAGTCCGGCATCGTCCGCGCCGGCCACGCACACAGGGGCGGCACAGCCGCCGGAGTAGACAGCGACGACGGAGTCGAAGGCGCCGGGGCCGCAGGTCGACGCGGTCGTAACCTTGCCGCGGCCGGTGAAGGAGTACCAGACGCCCTGCTGGGTCGCAGGGATGCCGACGCCGCAGGCCGGGGGAACCGGCGCGTCGGTCGTCGCGCCGAGAGTCGTCTGATTGGCGATCGTCACGGTGGACGGGGCGCCACCGGGCATCGTCACAACAGTCGCACTTGTGCAGTTATTGTTTACTGGCGGCGGAATGCCAGCGATGTCGGCAGAAACCCTGAGGTAGACATTGCCCCAGTTCTGACCGCCCGCATCGGTGTCGTAGACGTCTTCGTAGAAGGTGATGTTCGTATCACCGGCCCAGAACTGGCCATCCTGGAACGTCTGAGCCTGGCCCGCAGCCGCGGCCACGTTGTTGTCAAACCAGTAGTGGCCGACACCGTCCGCCGGATACGGCGTGCCGATGGACGGGGCATTCGGCGGCGGGAACGTGCCGCCGAGGGCGCTCTGGGTGCTCATGATGTCGCAACCCATGCTCGTATCGAGGTTGGCAAGGAGCGCCGCATCCGCCGTGGTCGTCACGGAGTTGTTGATCATGCGGATCTCGACGCCGATGTTGCTGTCCGCCGGGATGATCCCCGCTGGCATCGCGAGATTGAAGCCGACCGTGTACTGGCCGCTGACGGTGAACCCGGCTCCACCGTTGGTGAAGAACATATCCGGGCCGAGCTGCACGCTCTTGACGTCGGTGCCCGGCGCTGCCGCAGCGTTCACGTTGTCCCAGATGCGGACAAAGATCTTGAACGTGCGAGAGGCGGGGATCATCTTGCGTACGCCGATGCTCAGCGTCGTAATCGGAGAGCCGGCTGTCCAGCCCTGCATCGTCACGGCTTCGAGGGCCGGGTTGAACAGGGCGGGGACCTGCTGCGCTGAGTAGGCGTAGACGGTGCCGGTGTTCGTGTTGTCGTACACCACCTGGACCGCGCGGAGGTCGCTGGCCGGCGGGACGTACCCGTCCGGGTACGCCATGATGTTGACCACATCAGGCTGGACGGCCTGGTACTTGACCTTCTGCATGTCCTTGCGGACCTGGTTCGCCGATTGAGCGACCGTCTTGCGGACGCTCACTTGCGCCATTGCATTCGTCGCCAAGCCGACGGATGCGCAGAGCGCTGCGATGAGACACGTTTTCATTCGAGTTTCCTCCGAAATAGTGAGGTTGGGCCAACCTCATGCCGGTCAACGTGACCGGCACCTGTTGCCACACCATAACGCGAACGGTTCATTCAGCCGCGGCGCGGCGGAACGACCACAAGGGCTCCCACGAGAGGGAACCCACCCCGCACGACTCCTCTACACACACGAAATGACGAGAACCTCCTAGAGCCCAACCAGGGCAGCCTTCACCTTAGTCTAACCGAGATTCGCCCTGCGCCAAGGGCATCACATATATCGCACCCAGAACCCTTGGCCTTGCTGAAACTGCACTCAGACCACGTTTTCCCGATCTTTCCGCGCCTTGGCGGACAGGGTTATCGCCCCGCCGGCCCAGCGTTGCGTCGCTGGGGAGGAACCCACGGCTGAGCGAGTCCCAAGTCCGATACCCGTACCGAACGGCCGGTATCGATCCTCACTCTTCGCACCCCATCTTCACACGGTTGCACCGGAATTGGTGGCCTCCAATTTGGGCCTTTTCCCGAAGATTCCCGAAGATTCCCGCAAGAATCGCAACCGCCACTCCAACCAGGGTCCACATCGTGCCCCGCTCTACGAAACCGATCCAGAATGCCGGTGCGGCGATGGCCACACCGGTTACCCACCATGCCAGACGCCGGCGCAGCGGTTTTGTGGCCGCTGAAGAGCCGGCCATGCAGATCCAGACGTACGCTGGGAACACCAGGCCGTAGAAACTCATGAACAGCCGGTAGACAAGTTCAAACCGGGCGTTCAGGTCCGCTGCCCCCGGTGCGATGGAGATCGGGCAGGTGCTGATCCACCCGGCACCCGCGGCGAGAACCGCGGCAAGGGCTGCCATCTCTCCCACTCCACCCACCTTGCCAGCCGCCGCCGTCTCTCTCGTATGGAAGCCGGTCGTCGCCCCGGTCTGGACGAGCAGGTGCGCCAGCACGACGGCGAGTGCCGCGCGCGACCACGACTGCCCGAGCCACATCCCTGCATAGGCCGCGGTCAAGAGGATGGCGCCAAGGAACAGCACGCCGAACCCAATGGCGAAGGCGGCCTTGGCCGCCGGCGCGGTGAGCGACTGCCTCGCGCGATGGAAGGTGAGGTCCAGGTAGGGGCAGAGCAGGAACCCGAACCCGCACGCCGCGGCGAGGCCGAGCAGGTGGCTCCGCGGCAGCTCGGGCGCGGGGAGGTCTCCGGCAAACAGGCCGCCAGGGCCACCCCGGAGCAGGTACACCCCGGCGAGGACCGCGCTGATGCACAGTGCTGCCACGCCGACACACGGCGGTCGAAGTGCCCATCCCGCAAGGACCGCGATCGCGAACACCGCCGCGGCGCCGAGGCCCCAGCCGAAGACGGCGTCCGTGGTCGCGACGACCACACCGGTGACAAAGAACTGGAACGCGATGGTCGCGATCGAGAACCACCGCATCGAAGTGCGGTGTCGCGCGACCAGTGATTCGCTGGCGCCCTGCCTGGACAGGACCCACGCCATCGCCGCGGCGCCGACGACGTTGGGCACCGCAAACACAACGAACCCGAGAGGGCCGAAGTCGCGGATCAGCAGCACGGGGAGGAACATCCCGATGCACCAGGTCCATGATGTGGCGAGGTAGGCCGCCCAGGCGAGGACCGCGGGGCGCCCGCCCGATGCCCCTGATCCCCCCGGCGTGTGGCTTGAGTGGATGGCGTGAATCAGGCCGAGTCCCGCAGGCGTCGTTGCTTGTGGTGGGCCTTGGGCGTCACGTGGAACGTCGCCTCGCACCGCCCGACGCGCCGGTCCTTCCCGCCCAACTTCTTGATCTGCTGGATGATGTCCATCTCGACTGTCAGGTTGAACTCCCGCCCGGTCGCGATCAGGGGCTCGATGGCCTCCCGCGGCTTGAGGCGGTAGATCGCCGGTCCGAAGCAGGGCCGGAGGAAGCGGTACTGCAGGTGCTTGCATACGACCGTGTAATCACCACCGCAGACGCCGAAGACGTACATCCCGCCGGCGATCTCCGAGTTGGCGAGCAGGGCCGCCCCGGCCATCGCGTTGTACCAGTTGCGGTTGAAGCGGCGGAAGGGGAGGACCGCCGCGAAGGTCGTGGCATCCACCCGCTTCATGCGGATGCCGCTCTTGGCCGCCAGGGGGAGCCAGATGATGGAGCAGACGCGGTGCCAGAAGTTGTTGCGGGTGGAGAGGCGGCTGATGTAGGCCTCGAGCTTGTCGAAGAAGCTCTTCTTGGGGGGGATCGCCGCGGAACTCATCGCCGGGGCCGGCTCGAACTGCTCGTCATCGTGGTCGTGCAGGGCCGGATGGGGCGCCGACACACCCGCCTTGGCAGCCGACCCGTTCAGCCCCGCGCCGGCGCCTTCCGCGGGCGCGGTCCCCAGCGGCGGTCCTTGCTCGGAGTGTTCGGCGGTTCTCACGGCGGTGGCGTTCAAGCAAATGGGTTCCGGTCGAAACTCGATCATATCCGCTCGTCGATCCGTGCGCCGGGACGGAACACCCAGGCGGGCTACGCCTGCAGGGTGAACCACCCCTTGCCGTTCGCGGCCACGCGACGGACCGCGTCGCCCGGCTCGTGGTCGAGCACCAGCGTCCAGCCCGCGGCGGCGGCCTCCTCCAGGAACCAGCGGCGCGTGACCATGCTGGTGTAGGGCTCGACGTCGTACGCGAGGCTGTACGCGGCCCCAACGTGGTTCACAGTCGGCATGACGTCCGGCGTGAAGACGATGGTTTGACCGTCGGTGTCCGTGAACTTCACGGCCTGCTGGCCCCAGGTGTGCCCCGGGGTCAGGAAGACGCTGACGCCGGGGAAGATCTCGGTTTCCCGCAGGGCAACCGGGGCGGCGGGGGCCTCGTCGCGCCCGGGTGTGACCCCCGGTGAGAACGGGCGTGGCGAGTCGGTCAGGGAGAGTCGCTCGCGGATGGGCTGGAGGTGGTCGGGGAAGTAGGTCCGGGTCATGACGCTCCGGTTGGCGATCGCATCCTCCCATTCGCGCCGCTGGACATGGACCGTCGCGTTGGGAAACGTGACCTTGACGCCGTGGTCGCCGCGGGCCCCGGTGAAGGTGGAGGCGGGGCCGGTCCAATCCGGGGATTCACCCCCGCGGCAGAGCCGCGTCAGGCCCCCGGCGTGGTCGAAATGCAGGTGGCTGACGACGACGGCCTCGACGTCCTCGCACCGGCAGTCGGCCTCGTGCAGGGCATCGATCACGGATCGCTCTTCCATCGCGAAGAGGTCGCGGGACTTGGCGTCGAGCTTGTCGCCGGTTCCGCACTCGATCACGATCAGGCGGGGGGAGGAGGGAGGGGAGGGGAGGGGGGGGCTCCCCTTGGCGGGTGCGGGCGCCGGGCCGGCCCGCTCCAGAAGCAGGCAGTTGTGCTGCACCGAGATGCGGCCGCGGTCGTCGGTCGGGACATCGCGGGACCAGACCGTGCGGGGGATCAGGCCGAACATGGAACCGCCATCGAGGCGGAACGCCCCTGCCCGCAGCAGCCGCCAGGAATAGGTGGTCGTCATGCGGGAGAGAGCGTAGGGCGTTTGATCACGGAGACAGGGGGTTCCGGCCCTCCGCGACGGCCTGGCGCGAGCCGGTCCGCACCACATCCGCAACGAACTGGTCGTACCCCTGGGAGACCCGTTCGAGGTCGCGCCCGAAGTAGACCTCGAAGATCCCCCGGCCCCGACGGGCGGAGAGCACCCGCCCCGCCGCCTCCGGTCCCAACTCCATCGCCAGACGTGGACGCAGCCGCCCCTCCGCCGCATCGCTCAGCAGGCGGTTCAGCGCCGGGGCGTGGGTCCCCCTGTCGCCCTCGCGCAGGTAGTGCACGAGCGCCCAGGCCTGGGCGTACCACGTCAGCGCGCCGTCCGAAGCGGTGCTCGCGCCCATGATCATCCCTTGCGGAGTCCCGGCCAGCAGGTCTTCGAGCGAGAGGAGCGAGCCCGTCGCGGCGGCGTCGCGGAGCTGGTCGAATCGCTCGAGGTTCGCCCAGCCGAGGAAGACCGGGGTGGCCCCGCTCCAGCGGTGGCCCTCCATGAACGTCGCGACCCCCTCCTCCAGCCAGGCGGGCAGCGGGTCCTTGAACGTCCGCTGGGTGTACTGGTGCCAGCCCTCGTGCGCGGCGATCGTGAACGTGCCGCCGGCGCCGATGTCGTACAACACCGACTTGCCGCCCCAGGCGTAGCCCCCGCGTGGAATGGAGAGGTAGACGCCCGAGCCGTCGCCCAGCAGTTGCCGCGTGAGCGTTTCCCACTGCGAACGCGTCGCGAGCACGAACGTCTCGAGCCGCTGCGGGCCCACGAGCGGCGGCGCGGGCAGGCGGGCGATCCCGAGGCGGTACTGCTCCAGCGCCGCTTCGAGGAACTCGGGCAGGCGTGAGAGCGTCGCCTGATCCGTCATCGTGCTGTACAGGCGGTAGTTCTGCGTGGTCACGACGCGCCCGGGCTTGCCCGCGTACGACCACGCCTCGACGTTCTCGACGACCGGGCCACGGCGTGCCGGCGTCGCGGGGGCTTCCGCGGCGGCGACCCGGTCCGCCGAATCAGAGCGCGGGGCGCACCCCGCGGCGGCGACCAGAGCCACGATGATGCCCGCCGCTGCCAGTTTCACCCAAGCCGCCCCAGGGCCGCCCTCGCGGCCTCCAACTCCTCCACCGCCGCGGCCCGCTGGGCCTTGGTCTCGTCGACGAGTTTCGGCGGCGCCTTGGCGAGGTAGCCGGGGTTGTTGAGCCGGCCGTCGAAAGTGGCGATCTTCTTCGTGGAGTCCGCGATGATCCGCTCGAGGCGTTCCTTCTCCGCCGAGGCGTCGACGGCCTCCGCGAGGCTGCTGGCCTGGATCTCAAAGGCCTCGAAGCGGAACGCGACGGCGGGCCCGGCGGGCGTCTCCGCCGTCACGAGGTCGACCTTGCCGAGGGTCCGGACCAGGTCGATGTCCGCCGCGAGTTCGGCGAGCAGGGCTTGGGGGGGGTGCAGGGAGATCTTCCGCTTCTCGTGCACCTTGTGCTGGGCGCGGATCTTGTTGATCTCTTCGACCAGCGCCCGCACGCGTTCGAATCGCTGGACGGCTTTATCGTCGATCAGAGAGGCGTCGACCACCGGCCAGGAACTGGAGCAGAGCAGGTCGGCGGATTCGAGCGTCACGCCGGCGACAGGCGATCGCGGGACCTCCCGGAGCCGTTCGTGGATCGCCTCGGTGATGAAGGGCATCACCGGGTGCAGGAGGCGGATGATCGAATCGAGCGTCGCCCGGAGTGCGGCCCGTTGCCCGGCATCGGCGGCGATGGTGGGCTTGATCGCCTCCAGGTACCAGTCGCAGAAGTCGCGCCACAGCAGGTCGTAGACACTCTGCGCGTAGTCGCTGAACTGGTAGTTGCGGAGGGCCGACTCGATGTCGCGGGTGGCGGTCGCCAGGCGGGAGAGGATCCAGCGGTCGGCAAGCGAGAGCGAAGCGGGCGCGACGCCAGCGCTGTGGTCGGCGGCCGCGGCTCCGCCGCTCCCGAGCATTCCCATCGCGAAGCGCGCGGCGTTCCACAGTTTGTTGGCGAAGTTGCGGCCGAGGTCGAACTTCGGGGAGGTGTTCTTGCCGGTCGCCGGGTCCTTCGACACGGGCATGCGGACGTCCTGCGTCTGCGTGGTCATGTGGCAGAGCGTGAAGCGCATCGCATCGGCGCCGTGGGACTCGATGATGTCGAGCGGATCGACGCCGTTGCCCAGCGACTTGGACATCTTGCGGCCGTCGCCGTCCTGGATCATGGCGTGGATGAAGACGTCGTTGAACGGCACAGCGCCGCCGCGGAAGTAGCGGTTGAACATCACCATGCGCGAGACCCAGAGGGTGATGATCTCGCGGGCGGTGCAGAGGACGCTGGAGGGGTTGTACGCGCTGAGCAGCGGCGTCTCCTCCGGCCAGCCCATGGTGGAGAGCGGCCAGAGGGCGGAGGAGAACCAGGTGTCGAGGACGTCGGGGTCTTGCTCTGCACCGATCACGATGGAGGAATCCAGTCCGCTCGCTAGGCTGGACGCGTCCTCCCCGTAATTGTCACGGAGTAGTGCAAGCGACTTCTGATCGTGATTGGATACTGAATACTTGATTATAAAACTAAGGAGGTCGCTAGCCTCGGTAGAAAGGGCTGCCACGAACATCTGCTCTGGTGGATCACCCTCAATAGTCTGAAGTCCGCAAACGGACGCTTCGCTGCGAGTGCAGAAATGACCAGCCAAGCCGACGGTTGCAGCAATCTGATCAAGCGTCCCTGCCCATGCCGAAGCCCGCTGGGTCAATTCGGTCACGTGAGATGCCGGATCCAAAGGGGATTCGAATCCGGCGGTACTCAGCCTAATGCGCCACACCGGAATCCTGTGCCCCCACCACAACTGCCGCGAGATGCACCAATCCCGGATGTTGTCGTGCCAGTTCTCGTATGTCTTGGCATACCGAGCCGGGTAGAACCGCATCGCCTCATCGCCGTCCGCACCAGGGCCGGCCTCTGCGGTGGGCCGGCTCTCCGGCCCACCGGGGGCACCCCTGCCGGGGTGAGCCGTCCGCTGCTCGCTCACCAGCGCCGCATTCGCGGCCTGCGCCATGCGCGGGTGCGTCACCCGCACGTACCACTGGTCGCTCAGGTACGGCTCGACGATCGCCTTGCTCCGGTCCGAGTGCTTCACGCTGTGCGCGTGCGGCCTGGTGCCCTCCAGCAGCCCCCGATCCGAGAACGCGTGCACCACATCCTTCCGCGCCTGCTCGCGAGTCTTCCCCACGAAGATGTGCGCATCGCCCACATCCGACCATCCGTGCTTGTCGCTGATCGACCCATCGGGCGCCATCACGTTGATCATCACCGCGATTCCCGCGGCTTCGATCTCCGCCTTGTGCCGCTGCCCCAGTTCGTAGTCGTTGGGATCGTGCGCCGGCGTCACCTTCAGGAAGCCCGTCGCCATCTTCGCCTTCGGGTCGTTCCGCTCCTCATCCGTCCGCGCCATCGACTCGGGGAGCACCACGTAATCATCTTCGATGATCGGGATGATCCGCCCCACCAGCGGCAGCTCCACGAACAGCCCGCGCAGCGATTTCGCCCGCGGATCGTGCGGGTTCACGCCCACCGCGGTGTCCCCCAGGTACGTCTCCGGCCGCGTCGTCGCGACCGTCACCCACGCCTGCTCCTCCCCCGGGTGCTCGTCCGCGCCCGGATACCCCCGGCGTGCCAGCTCATTCCAAGTCACCGGCTGCGGGTCTTCCTTCTCATTCCTCACCGCGCTCGCGTGCACGAGCGGGTATCGCAGGTAGTAGAACGCCCCCTGCACCTCCTCCTCGTAGCACTCGTCGTCCGCCACGGCCGTCTGCAGCACCGGGTCCCAGTTCACCAGCCGCTTGCCGCGGTAGATGAGCCCGTCCTTGAAGAGCCGGAAGAACGCCTCCCGCACCGCCCGGGCGCACTGCTCATCCATCGTGAACCGCTGCCGGTCCCAGTCGCACGAGCACCCCATCGCCTTGAGTTGCCCGGTGATGACCGCCTCGTACTCGTCCTTGAACGCCTGGATCTTCGCGACGAACTCATCGCGGGAGAACTCCGTCCGCCGCTTTCCCTCCTCCTTGAACACCCGCCGCTCAACCACCGCCTGCGTCGCGATGCCCGCGTGGTCCGTCCCCGGCATCCACAGCGTCTCGAACCCCATCATCCGGTGCGCCCGCACCAGGATGTCCTGGATCGTGTTGTTCAGCGCGTGCCCGAGGTGCAGCGCCGCCGTCACGTTCGGCGGCGGGATGATGATGCTGTACGGCTTCGCCGTGCCCCCCGCCACGCGCTGCGGATCCGCATGGAACGCGCCCGACCCTTCCCACAACTCGCGGATTCGCGGCTCGGTCTCCGCCGGCCGGTACTGCTTCGGCAGCCCGGCCCCCGCCTCGTTCCCGCTCACCGGGCCGCCGTTGTCAACGGACGCCGCCGCGGCGGGCCGGGATTGGCGCCCCACGTGCGGTGGGGGCGCTGGATGGTGGGTGGGGGGAGGGGTGGGTGGTGGTGGGGGTGAAGAGGGCATCGGTGGCTTCACATCTCGCGGGTTTGGCAGTGCGAAAGCCGCACCTCGCCCGCCGGGGCACAGGGGGGATTTGGCGGGCGGGAGTGCGCTGCGTCTCTCCGCCCGGCCGATACAGTTCGTTCGCTGACCGGAAGGACCCGGCCAGATCCGAAGTGTAGGGACTCTCGCCCGCGCGACCCCCGCGGCAAGACACGGCCCAAGGCCCTCCCTGCACCCCGATCCCCGCCTCGGAGACCCCCATCGATGACGGACCATCCCGCCTCTTCGACCGCCTCCTCGGCCTCAGCCTCCCGCCGCGCTCCCGGGGGGCGCCGACTCGGCGGCCTGCTCATGGTCGTCCTGGTCATCGCCCTCGCGGCGGGCCTGGTCGTCATCATCAAGACCCTCGCCTCGCCCCAGTCCCCCGCCGAGGCCGCCGCGGCCGGCTCCGGGCTCGCCGGCGCCGCCGGCGCCAAGCAGATCGAGGAGACGCTCGCCGCCGCCCGCCAGGCCATGTCCTCCCGCGAGTACGACAAGGCCGCCGCCCTGCTCGCCCGCACCGTCGAGGCCAACCCCAACGACCAGGAGCTCCGCGTCGCCTACGGCGAGGCGCTGATGGCCCAGAACAAGTTCTCCGAGTCCTTTGCCCAGTACGACCGCGCGACCGGCATGGGCCAGCCCAACGCCAAGCTCCACTTCATCGCCGGCACCATCGCCAACAAGGCCGGCCGCCTCGACCGCGCCGAGGACCACTACTCGATGGCCCAGCGCCTCGATCCTCGCATCCCCGATTACTCCCTCTACCTCGCCATGATCCAGCTCAAGCGCGAAGAGCCCACCGCCGCGGCGAAGAACCTCCTCATGGTCGTCCAGATGCAGCCCGGCCGGGCCGAGGCGTGGGGCACGCTCGGCGAGATCTACATGAAGGACGACAAGCTCACCATCGCCCTGCAGAACACGCAGAAGGCCCGCGAACTCCAGCCCGAAGTCCTCCGCTGGCGCCTCAACGAGGCCCGCATCATCAAGCGGCAGAACGACCCGCAGAAGGCCGCGACGATCCTCCTCGCCCTCGACGACGCCCAGCGCCGCCAGGACGAGGTCATGGCCCTCCTCGCCGAGTGCTACGGCATGCTCTCCAAGCCCGCGGAGGCCGCCCGGATGTTCTCCGCCGCCGCATCGGACTCGACCGGGCCCGAAGCCGGCGCGATGCACTACCAGGCCGCGCTCTGGTTCCAGCGGGCCAAGGACCTCCCGCACGCCCGCGAATCCGCCCAGGCCGCCGCTGACCTCGGCAACGCCGATG
This sequence comes from Phycisphaeraceae bacterium, assembly GCA_019636655.1. NCBI lineage: Bacteria > Pseudomonadati > Planctomycetota > Phycisphaerae > Phycisphaerales > Phycisphaeraceae > Phycisphaeraceae bacterium. The sequence goes on from JAHBXB010000005.1 coordinate 29,831, forward strand.
CGAAGGAACTCCTCGCCGATCTCGAGTAGCCCCGGCCGCCGCGGCTAGAGCAGGTTTCGCCCCCCGTCGAGCCGCAGGATCTCCCCGGTCACGTACGTCGCATCCATCGCCAGCCACCGCACCGCCTCCGCCGCATCCTCCGGCGTCCCGCTTCTCCCCAGCGGCACCCGGCTGAGGTACGCCTGCTGCATCGCCTTGTCAGATTCGTGTCCGCTCTCCGGGAACGCCACCACTCCCGGCGCGACGCCGTTGACGCGCACCCGAGGCGCCAGGTCCCGTGCCATCGACCGCACCATCTCCGCCAGCGCCGCCTTGGACATCGCATACGACGCAAACTCCCGCCGCGGCAGGCCGTGCTCGCCGAGCGCATGGATATCGCACATCGCCACGACCGCGCCCCCGCCCGCGCGGGCGGACCTCGACAGGGCTGCCGCGAGCCCCTTGGTCAGCAGCAGCGGAGAGAGGGCGTTGACCGTGTAGTCCTCCACCGCCCGCGCCGGCGTGATCTCCGCCAGCGGCGAGGGGGAGTACGCGGACGCATTGTGCACCAGCACATCCAGCGGCGCTCTGTCGTCCGTGGCGTACCCCGCCGCGAATCGCTCTACCTCCTCGGGTCTCGCGAGGTCCAGCCGGCGCCACTCGATCCCGACCGCCCCGGCCCCCTTCAGTCGCGCCGTCGCCTCGTCGATCTCGTCGCCGCTGCTCCGGTAGGTCAGCACCAGCCGCCACCCCCGCGAGGCGAACGCCATCGCCGTCGCGAGCCCCACCCGGCGGGCAGCGCCCGTGATCATCACCGTCCCATCAGCGCCGCTCATGCGACACCGCCGCCGCGTCCGTTGCGCGGTCCCTGCGGATCCTCCGGCTCATCATCGAGCCCGTGTTCATGCTCCCCCTCGTCCTCCCCCGGCACCTCGATCGGCTTCGCCCTCCGTCCGGCCTCGAACCATGGATCGATGTTGTGCACGCTCCGCGGCCCGGGCTGACCGCCGCCCTTCGACCGCATGATCCGCATCCGCACCACCCGCTGCACGATCAGCAGGATGATCGCCAGCAGCAGCACCACGATCACCAGCAGGGTGCCTGCCAGCAGTTTCGCGTCCCGGCGGACCGGGTCCGCCGCCGCCACGATCGTCAGTATCCAGTCGCCCGCGGCCATGCGGTCACTATACAACACGCCAGCGGCGCACCAAGTCACCCACCCGTGCCGGGCGAGCGTGTCCCCATCGCCGTCGAACTCACCAGCATCGTCCGCCCTTCGCTCCTGATCATCCCCGCCGGCCGCCCCGCCCGCGCCAGCAGGTCCAGCAACTCGTCATCACCGATCCAGGTCGCCGCGGAATGCTCCGTCGCCGCCGCGCTGTAGCGGGCCACGATCGACGGATCCGTCTCGACCACCACGACATTGATGTGCGACAGCGCCGCCACCCCCGGTGGTCGCTCGGCCGGCGCCGTCTCGTTTTCGCGAACGACCCTCGTGCCGCCCGGCTTCTCCACCGCGACGTTCACCTGCGCCCCCCTTGTCCCCACTCCCCCGTCCGGCCACACCCGCCACGCAACCCCGACGACGACTCCAAGCACCGCGACCCCGGCCCCGATGCCCACCGCTCGTCGAACCGTCCTCGTCCTTGCCTGTGCCCGCGCCGCCCGCCGCTGCACATCGGCCAGGATCTCCCGCTTCCGCGCCGCTCCTTCGCGCGAGAGCGTCTCGCCACCGTCCCCGATCCTCATCCAGTCGTGCCCGTTCATGACCACCACTCCTGCGCAGCGACCCTCAGCCGCGCCAACACCCGCCGGATCCGCCCGTGCGCCGCTCCCTTCGTCACGCCCAGCACCGCGGCCGCCCGCTCCAGCGTCTGCCCTCGGCCGAACCGCAGCGACAGCAACTCCCGATCCCCTTCATCAAGTCCTCCAAACACCGCGTTGATCCACTGCTCCAACGCCTCCCGCGACTCGTTCAACTCGTCCTCCGCCGCGACCCGCGGCTGGTCCGCCGCCGATCGCCCCGCCTCCCTCGCCCGCCTCCGCGATTCCCCCCGCAACCGGTCCAGCGCCGCCGTCCGCACCACCCGCGACATCCACCGGTCCAGTTCCTCCTTTGATGCGATCCGCCCGATCACCCTGCGGGCCCCGATCACCCTGACAAACGCATCGTGCACCACGTCCAGGCAGAACGCCTCGTCTCTCCCCGTCAGCCGCCGCGACATCGCATACGCCCGATCGAACCACTCCTCATACAAACGCTCGATCGCCTCCGCCTCCCCACGTGCGACGCCCCGCCACGATCCGTCGTCCGCGCCCGTCCCGGCGTTCCCGCCCGCGGCCACCGCGCGCGACGGCGCCGCCCGCCCCGGTGTCTCCCCCGGCGCTCGGACGGCTTTGCCGTCGCGGTTGGTCATCTCGGCGTGCGGACCCGGCATGCGACTCCCGGTCAGGAGCGTTCGTGCGGTGGCCGTCCTTTCGGCGAGCGACGTCACTGGGGCTGCTGGTCCTTCTTGGTTACCTCCCGCCCATTGACCTCAGGGAGATTCGGGTCGTTCCCTTTCACGCGCCGGATCGCCGTCAGCACCCGCGACACCGCCGCCTGCTCACCCGGCGCCGCCCGCACGATGATCTCCCGTTGCTCGGCGTTCACGGCATCTCCGTGAGCCACCACCGCCTGGCACGCGGCGACCAACTCGGGCATCGCCGCCATCATGTCCTCCACATCATAAACCATCACCTGCACCCCCAGGCTCTCCCGCTCCGCCGCGGCCACCGCGGTGACATCCTCCAGTTCCGCCTCCGCTTGCCGCATCTTCAGCCGAGCCGACTCCAGCGTGTCGAGCCGGCGCTGCACGAGCGCCCGGGCCTGCGTCAGTTCATCCGTGGGGGCCACGCCCGCCTCCACCCGCTTGGCGAACTCGTTCGCGGCCTCGCGTGCTCGCGCGAACTCTCCTTCCGACCGCCGGATGTCGTCCATTGCTCGCTCCAGCGCCCGCTGCGCCGCGGCCACCGCCTTCGCCCGATCCCGCTGGCGCTCCGCCGCGGTCATCGCCGCGACCCGGCGATCCACGATGTCCCCCTGCATCGTCTGGAGGATGCTCTTGATCGTCGTCAGTTGCTGCGGGAGGGCCCGCACGATCAGCACGCCCGAGTCCTTGTGATAGCGGATTTGCGGCTGCTCGGCCTCGGCGCCGGCCAGCTGCGCCGCCGCATCGATCGCCGTCAGCACCGATTCGATCGGAACACCGGGTCCGGCACCCCGGTCCATCACCGGATTCGTGAGTTCCCGCACCGAGAAGACCGCCGTCTCAGGCCCTGGCGCTGGGAACGGGCTCTGCGGCATTGGCTGCGGAATGAAGTTGGGTTTCGATGCGACCGAATACACCCCCGTTCCCGCCACCACATCCCCGACCGTCTGCACGTACGCGGTTCGTCCTTCCGCTCTCGCCATCATCGGCAGCACCTCCAGCGCCGACGACACCGCCACTCCCTTCATCTCCGTCGGCGGCACCATCATGCTCGCCGCATCCGACGACACCATGATGTTCACGTTCCCCGGTGCCGCCGCCTGGATCGCCTTCACATACTCCGACAGCGTCCCCCCGGGGAACTTCAGCGAGATCACCATCTCCGCCGCACGAGTCGCCGGCTCCACCCGGTTGGCGTTCCCACCCCGCGCCGGCTGACCCTGCTGCGCCGCCGCCGGCGCAGGCCACATCGCACTCAGCACCCCGGCCGCCACCCCGATCACCCCGTACCGCGCGAACGCCGCCACTGTGCCGCCCATCATGAAGCCTCCTTGGCCGCCCCCGAATACCAGGACAACGCCGCCGACGTGCCGGTGTGGCGCTCGCCGCCTCGATTCTCACGGTTTTGCTCGCCGCGTCAGGCTAGAGTTGCGACCAAAGCGCCCCCGCCGCGTTGGCGAGAGGGCGAAGAAAGCCCGGGCCAGAGCCCGCGGCTGGGGAGGGGAACGCGGAGCCTTGACCGCCATGCATTTCGACGCCCACCAGCCCGTCATCGATGATCTCGAGGCGCGGATCTTGACGATCCGCGACTCTCTTTAACTTCGACACCAAGAAGCAGACGATCGCCGAACTCGAACGCCAGATGGCTGATCCCAACTTCTGGGACGCCCCCGACCGCGCCCGCAAGGTCGTCGGCGACATGAAGGGCCTCAAGGCCCAGCTCGACCCCCTCACCAAGGTCATCGCCGATTTCGAGGACGCCCGCGTCGCCTACCAGATGTCCAGGGAGGCCGGCGGCGACAAGGACCTCCTCCAGGAAGCCGACGAGCAGCTCCACTCCCTCGTCTCTCGGATGGCCAAGGTCGAACTCCAGTCCCTCCTCTCCGGCAAGCACGACTTCCGCAACTGCTTCCTCACCATCTCCGCAGGCGACGGCGGCACCGAGGCCAACGACTGGTGCGAGATGCTCCACCGCATGTACATCTACTACTGCGAGAAGATGGGCTGGCAACTCGAGGAGGTCGAGAAGTCCTTCGGCTCCGAGGTCGGCCTCGATTCCGTCACCTTCCACGTCAAGGGCCAGTTCGCCTTCGGCTACCTCTCCTGCGAGCGCGGCACCCACCGCCTCGCCCGCGTCTCCCCCTTCAACGCCCAGGGCAAGCGGCAGACCTCCTTCGCCACCGTCGACGTCACCCCCGAGTTCGAGGAGACCGACCTCGAAATCCCCGAGAAGGACCTCGAGATCACCCCCTTCGTCCGCGCCTCCGGGCCCGGCGGCCAGAACGTCAACAAGGTCGCCACCGCCATCCGCCTCGTCCACAAGCCCACCGGCATCATGGTCGTCGCCAGCACCTACCGCGACCAGCCCCAGAACCGCAAGCAGGCCATGTCCGTCCTCCGCGCCAAGCTCGAGCAGATCGAGGAAGAGCGCCGCGAGCGCGAGATCGCCGCTGCCACCGGCGGCGCCGTCGAGCGCGGCTGGGGCACCCAGATCCGCTCCTACGTCTTCTACGACAACCGCGTCAAGGACCACCGCACCGGCTACGAAATGTCCGACTACGAGCGAGTCCTCCGCGGCGAGATCGAGGGCTTTGTCGACGCCGAACTCCAGCGCCGCCGCAAGGAGAAGGCCCAGGCCGCCATGACCGCGCGAAAGTAAGTCCGCCCGGCAGGATCAGGAGCGAGCCCCGGCGCACCCCGCGCTGCCCCTACGGCAACCCGTAGAACCCGCTCCCCATGTCCTTGATCTTCCCCTGCCGCGTCAACTCCTCCCACACCTCCTTCGGAAACTCCCGCGGCGGCACGATCCCCACCACGCCCGACTTCTTCCCCCCGGTCGTCGGCCTTCCCCCGCCGAGCTTCGACTCATCATCGAGCCTCGTCAGTTTCAGCCTCTTCTTGAAGGCCGTCATCGCCGCTTTCAGCCGTTCCGTGTCGTCCATGGTGCCTGTATCATAACTTCTCATGCGCCAGGGAAGCAGGCGATGCCCGACTCGTTCGCAGGCGACGCTCGCGGCCGTCTCCCTCCTCCTCGGCGCCATCGCCACCCTCACCACCGCGTGGGCCCCCGGCATCATCGACGGTCTGCGGGCCACGCCGCGGAGACAGTGGTGGCCCGACGTGGAGTCCGAGTTCATCGATGCTCGCGGCATCTGCGTCGGGAGCATCGACTCAGGCTGGTGGACTGCCCACAGCGAGTTCCCTCCCTTTGCCCTGTTTGACGTTGGATCGAACCATGTCGGCTTCCTCGCCGCCATGCCGCGCAAACTCCCGATGACCCATCTACCTCGATGGGCCGCGACGCCCCCGATGCGTTCTGTTGACGGCCAAGTCCCGCCGTTCTACACGATCGATGCAACAGGGCTGCCGTGGCGCTGCGCTAAGTCGGCTGGTCTCTGGATAGGGGACTACACCCTCGAACACCAGGGCGCCTGGGTGTTCCGTCTCCATGGAACCACCCACTGGACCGTCCCATTCTCCCCCATCTGGCCCGGCCTGATCGGCAACCTGATCGTCTGGTCCACGCTCGCCGCTCTCCTCCTCTGGAGCCCCGCGGCCGCGCACCGCTGGTATCGCCGCCGCGCCGGTTGCTGTCCGACCTGCCGCTACGACCTCACCGGCCTCTCCCGCGGCGCTCCCTGCCCGGAATATGTGCAGTCTCATTCCTAGCAGCGCTGCTTCATGGTGCGACGAGCCAAATCCAGTGTGGCCCTCTTTGCGAGTGTCATGCTGATCGGCTTCCTGGTCACCATGGCAACCGCGTGGGTGCCCTAGATATCGCGCGGTCCAGCCTGTTTTCTCACGGCTTGACACACCACCTTCGTGGCCGCCGCCATCGCAAGGGCAACCGCCGGCCTGGTATCGGCACGAATGGTCATCGTCTCCGCCGACGCGTCGACCGAGAGCACCGACACCGTGGCGCCGGGACGGAGCCCGTGGCTGGCAATGAACTTCAGGAACGCAGCCTCCTGGTCGGCAATGCGCGACACGCGAACCCGTGCTCCCTCGCCGAATGACGACAGCAAGGCGCCCCGTGGCTCGGGGACCTGGCCTTCGGCGCTGGGAATGGGATCGCCATGCGGGTCCACGGAGGGGTGGCCGAGGTGCGCATCGAGCGCCGCCAGCACCACGGGCGAGATGGCGTGCTCGAGCCGTTCCGCCTCCGCGTGGACCTGCGACCAGTCGAGCTTGAGCGTCTCGACAAGGAAGGTCTCGACGATCCGGTGCCGCCGCAGGATGTCGAGCGCTGCGACCTCGCCCTTGGCCGTCAGTTTCACGCCGCCGAACCGCTCGTACCGGGCCAGCTTCGCCGCCGCCAGCCTCTTGATCATCGTCGTCGCGGTGCCCGTGGTGACCCCCACGATCGCAGCCACCCGCGTCATACCCGCCTCGCCGGTGGGCGATTCGCGGCAGAGCGTGTAAATGGCTTTCAGGTAGTTCTCGACGGTCTCGGTGGCCATGGGCGGGTCGCTCCCGCTCCGAGTGTAGGGCCGTGGTTGAAAGAGTAATCGGCTTGACTTCGATCAGTCAATCACTATAGTTTGAGTAATCAAACATTGCCGGGCTCCCCCGCCCACGAGGAGACTCCGCCATGCCCGCCCGCTTTCGGCTCGCCGTCCGCCGCAGCTCCGGCTTTACCCTCATCGAGTTGCTGGTGGTCATCGCCATCATCGCCCTGTTGATCGGCACCCTGCTTCCATCCCTTGGGGCCGCGCGCCGGGCCGGCCAGGGCGCGGTCTGCATGAGCAACATGCGGCAGATCGCCATGGCCGCTGTCATGTACTGTGACGACAACAAAGAACGCTTCCCCCGCACCATGGAGCCCCCCCCCGGAGGCATCCCCGAGACCATCAACTTCTGGGACATCCAGGGCTACCAGAACGCGCTCAACGAGTACATCGGCGGGATGCAGGGCGGTGTGGATGATGGGGGCCGCGAGCACAGCAAGCGCAACGTCTGGTACGACCCCGCCGATACCGATCGCGCCGTGCCGGCGATGTGGGGCTCGTTCAGCGACAACGGTCTCATCACCGGCATTGGAGCAAGGCAGCAGGACATTCAGCGCCCCAGTTCGTGCGTCTACGCCGCGCTCCGCCACAGCCGCTGGAGCGATGTCGTTCAAGTGCCGGTCCCCGAGCCGCTCCCCCTCGGCAGTCCGGACCATCCCTTCTGGTCCAGCGAGTTCTTCGACATGTGCTTCGACCCATGGTCTGACAGCACCGACCCGTCCGATCGGTACTACTGGCGGCGGGGAAAGGCCGCGCCCCCGGCGGAGCTCTTCCCCGGCGAACCGGGCGCGACGGAGTGGGCCCAGCAGATCGAGGGCCGCAAGCCGGACATCGCCGAAAACGGGCGAGGTCGCTACGGCAAGGGCGGGTACTACTCGTTCTGCGACGCACACGTCTCATTCATGCAGTTCGAGGACACGTACAAGAGCCCGGACAGCAACATGTGGAGCATCCGATGAGGAGGTCAACCTCGCCGGCCAAACCGTTGCTGCTGGATGGCATCGACATCGCGGGCGCTCCGCGGCTGGGTGCGTCTCGTCCCGTCACACCGCAAACGCGATGGAGTGTGTCCGGACGATCCCGGTTCCGCTGCATCGCCTGCACGCTGCTGGTGCTGGGGACAGTCGGCGCCGTCGCTTACTTCGCGACCCAACGGCGAATCCCCGCACGCGAAGTCGGACTGATCGGTCCCCAGGCTCGCCCGACACCGACGCCTCATCGGTGAAGAGCCGCCGTCATGGCTCGCGGCGACAGCCTCGGCACGTCCGCCACGCGCCAGAGCCCGCGCGGCTCGGTCGCGCCCTGCCATTCAGAATCTGGGTGGCGGCTCCTTTCACGCCTCCGCGCCGCAGAATTCCGCCACTACCCCGCGCCCCGTCCCCCTCTTCTCGCCCCTCCCCTATCCTTCCCTGATGCACGCCCCATCCACGAATCCTCCCTCTCCCGACATCCTCGCCGACCTTCCCGCCCCCATCATCGCCCGCGAGGGCTGGCCCATCGTCGCCGCCTTCGCCATCGGCTCCATCATCCTCAACATCCTCGCCGTCCGCTTCCTCGGCCCTTGGGGCTCCATCCCCGTCGCGGCTTCCCTCGCCCTCACCGTCTGGTGCATCTGGTTCTTCCGCGACCCGCCGCGGCGACTTCCCACCGATCCTCGCGCCATCATCTCCCCCGCCGACGGGGTCATCTGCGCCGTCGGCCCCGCCTCACCCCCGCCCGAACTCGGCGTCCCCGCCCACATCGCCACGCGCATGACGCGCATCAGCGTCTTCATGAACGTCTTCAACGTCCACGTCAACCGCGCCCCGATCGCCGGCACCGTCAGGAAGATCTCCTACCGCCCCGGCAAGTTCTTCAACGCCTCCCTCGACAAGGCCAGCGAGTTCAACGAGCGCTGCGCCCTCTGGATCGAGCCACGCTCCTCGTTCCTCTCCGCACGCCCGGACGCGGCGGGGAACGGCGGGAGGTCCGGCGAGGCTGGCCATGGGGGGGGAAGGGGGGAGGGGGGGGTGGCGTGTGTGCAGATTGCGGGGCTCATCGCCCGCCGGATCGTCTGCCGTGTGAAGGAGGGCGAATCACTCGCCGCCGGCCAACGATTCGGCCTCATCCGCTTCGGTTCCCGCGTGGATGTCTACCTTCCCGAGGGGATCCTGCCGATGGTCAAGAAGGGCGACCCCTCGGTCGCCGGTGAGACGATCTTCGCCGTCCTGCCCCTGCCCCCCTTTACCGACGCCCCCGCCGCGGACGCCCCCAAGGAGGCCGCTCGATGAAAACCGACGTCTTCATCGGCTACCCCTCCCGCAAGCGCGATATCCCCGTCCGCCGCCTCATCCCCAACCTCCTCACCGTCATCGCCCTCTGCTCCGGCCTCGCGGCGATCCACTTCGCCCTCAAGTCCGATTGGGACCGCGCCCTCTCCGCCGTCGCCGTCGCCGCGATCTTCGACGCCCTCGACGGCCGCGCCGCCCGCCTGCTCCGGGCCACCAGCCCCTTCGGCGCGGTCCTCGACTCGCTCTCCGACTTCCTCGCCTTCGGCGTCGCCCCCGCGCTGCTCCTCCACCAGTGGATGCTCGCCCGCACCGACGCGATCGGCCTCGCCGCCGTCATGACCTTCGCCCTCTGCGCCGCCCTCCGGCTCGCCCGCTTTACCGCCGCCGTCCAGCGGCCGCGGGTCGATCCCGATGAGCACGCCCCAGCGTGGACCAACAAGTTCTTCGTCGGCATGCCCACCCCCGCCGCGGCGGGCTGCGTCCTGCTCCCGATGCTGGTCGAGCAGTCCCGCCTGCTGAAGAACACCCGCTGGCCCGAGTGGTCCGTCGTGGTCTTCACCTTCGTGGTCGCCGGGCTGATGATCAGCCGTCTCCCCATGTTCTCGTTCAAGAAGGCCCGCATCGAGCGCCGCTTCGTCGTCCCCCTCATGGTCGTCATCGGCCTGCTCGTCGTCCTCGCCTCCCGCGATCCGTGGCTCACCGCCACGCTCATCTGCGGCGGCTACCTCCTCACCCTTCCCCTGAGCGTCTGGCGCTACCGCGAGCACCGCCGCGCCGACCACGCCGCCGCCTCCGCCCTCGCGACCACATCCGGCGACACCTCCCAGCACAGCGCCCCCCGCGGCCTCGAGCTGCGCCGCGCCGAATGACCAACGCCCATGACCGTGGCGATGCCCCATCACGCCGAGGCCCCCGCGCTCCCAACGGCCGTCGCCGACTTCTTCTCCCGTCGCGGCTGGACCCCGTTCGATTTCCAGCGCGAGTGCTGGAGCGCCTACCTCGACGGCGCCAGCGGCCTTGTCCACGCTCCTACCGGAGTCGGCAAGACCCTCTCGGTCTGCCTCGGCCCCATGATCGAGGCGCTCCACACCGAGGCACTCCGCGAGCCGCACAGGGCCGCGCCCGCGAACCCCAGCGCCCGGCGCCGCGCCCTTGCCCGTCAGGCCGCCGAACCCTTCCGCCTCCTCTGGCTCACGCCGATGCGAGCCCTCGCGGGCGACACGACGGCCTCGCTGCTCGAACCCTGCCGCGAACTCGGCCTCAACTGGACCATCGAGCAGCGTACCGGCGACACGCCCGCCACCCTCAAGAAGAAGCAGCGAGAGCGGCTCCCCACCGCCCTCGTCACCACCCCCGAAAGCCTCAGCCTGCTCCTCTCGTTCCCCGAGACGCGCGAGGCCATGCGCTCCCTCCGCTGCGTCGTTGTCGATGAGTGGCACGAACTGATCGGCACCAAGCGCGGCGTCCAGACCGAACTCGCCCTCGCCCGCCTCCGCGCCTGGTCCGCCGACCATCCGTACCCGCTCCGCACCTGGGGCCTCTCCGCGACCCTGGGCAACACCGAGCAGGCCGCCCGCGTCCTCCTCGGCCCCGCCGCGGTCGCCCCCAGGATCGTCCGCGGAATCGTGCCCAAGGCGGTTCAGGTCGACACCATCCGGCCCGCCAACATCGACCGCTTCCCCTGGTCCGGCCACATGGGCCTCAAGTCCCTCGATCAGGTCCTCGACGCCATCGAACGAACCTTCGCCGACGGCGGCGGTTCGACGCTGCTGTTCACCAACACCCGCGCCCAGGCCGAGATCTGGTTCGGCGCCATCTTCCGCGCCCGCCCCGACTGGCTCGGCACCGTCGCCATCCACCACGGCTCGCTGGACAAGAAACTCCGCTCGAAGGTCGAGGACCTCCTCAAGACCGGCGGGGCCGCCCGCGCCGGTCCCGGCCTCCGCTGCGTTGTCTGCACCTCCAGCCTCGATCTCGGGGTTGACTTCTCCCCCGTCGCCCAGGTCATCCAGGTCGGCAGCCCCAAGGGCATCGCCCGCCTCATCCAGCGCGCCGGCCGAAGCGGCCACCGACCCGGCGTCGCGAGCCGAATCCTCGGCGTCCCGACTAACGCGATGGAACTCGTCGAGTTCTCCGCCGCGAGAGAGGCCGTCGCCGCCGCGCGCGTCGAGTCCCGTATCCCGGTGGCGAGGGCTATGGACGTGCTCGTGCAGCACCTGGTCACCATCGCCGCGGGCGGGGGTTTCCTCGAGGCCGACCTCGCACGCGAGGTCCGCGACACGGCCGCTTTCGCCGACCTCTCCGACGGGCAGTGGACCTGGGCCATGGACTTTGTCCGCGGCGGGGGTGCCGCCCTCCACGCCTACCCCGAGTACGCCCGCATCGCCCCCGAGCGCGGCCTCGGCCCCCGGCTTGCCGTCGCCGGCGACCGCATCGCCCGCCGGCACCGCCTCAACATCGGCACCATCGTCGGCGAGCAGTCCATGCTCGTGAAGTTCCGCTCCGGTCGCACGCTGGGAACCATCGAGGAGTCGTTCATCACGCGTCTCCAGGTCGGCGACCGCTTCGTCTTCGCGGGGCGCGTCCTCGAACTGCTGCGCGTGCGCGAGATGACCGCCTACGCCACACCGGCCCGATCCCGCGGCGGCGCCGTCCCCCGCTGGAACGGCGGCCGCATGCCACTCTCCACCCAGCTCGCCGAGGGCGTCCGCCGCCGGCTCGACGAGGCCCGGCGCGGCGAATACACCGACGACGACATGCTCGCCGTCCGCCCCGTGCTCGAACTCCAGTCCCGCTGGAGCGTCATCCCCGGCCCCGACGACGTGCTCATCGAGGACATCACCACCCGCGATGGCCGCCACTGGTTCATCTTCCCCTTCGAGGGCCGCCTCGTGCACGAGGGCCTCGGCGCCCTCCTCTCGTACCGCCTCACCCGGCTCCGGCCCCGATCCGTCTCCGCCGTCTGCACCGACTACGGCATCGAGCTGCTCTCCCCCGATGGCGAGGATCTCGGCGAGGCCCAGTGGCGCGACATCCTCACCACCGACGGCATGCTCGACGACCTCCTCGCCTGCCTCAACTCGACCGAGCTCGCACGCCGCCAGTTCCGCGAGATCGCCCGTATCGCCGGCCTGGTCAACCAGGGAATGCCCGGAAGCCCAAGGCCCTCCCGCCAACTCCAGGCCTCCAGCGAGATGTTCTTCGAGGTCCTCAGCGAGTTCGACCCGGCGAACCTCCTCCTCGACCAGGCCCGGCGCGAGGTGCTGGAGAGCCAGCTCGAGATCCGCCGCCTCTGCGAGACGCTCGAACGCATCGCGCGCCAGCGGCTCGTCATCGTCCACCCGCGCGACCTGACGCCCTTCTCCTTCCCGCTCTGGGCCGAGAGCCTCCGGGCCACGCACGTCACCAGCGAGAGCTGGACCGCCCGCATCGCCAAGATGGCTCTCCGCCTCGAAGAGCAGGCCGCCGCAACCCGCGGCGACGCCCGACCAATGATCGGGCCCAAGAGCCCGCGAAAGCGCCCCGCGCGCCCGAAGGGAGGGAGACGTGCTGTTCCAAGCCGCCGGTGAGACCCTCGAAGCGCTCCCCTCCCGGGCGCTCTGGTGGGCACGCGAGCACACGCTCATCGTCGCCGACCTGCACCTGGGAAAGCCCGCCTCGTTCCGCGCCGCGGGAGTGCCGGTCCCCGAAGCGGCGACCGCATCCGACCTCGACCGCCTCGCGATCGCCGTCGAGTCAGCCGCCGCCCGCCGCGTCATCATCCTGGGCGACATGCTCCACGCCCGCGACGGCCGCACCGCCGCCACGCTCTCGGCGCTCGCGGCCTGGCGCTCCCGTCTCGTCGGCGTCAAAGTCACCCTCGTCCGCGGCAACCACGACCAGCGGGCCGGCGATCCGCCCGCCGATCTCGCCATCACCTGCGTCGACGAGGGTGTGCGAGAGGGACCCTTCGAACTCCGCCACCATCCCGCATCCGGCCACGCCTTCGTCCTCTGCGGCCACGTCCACCCCGTCGTGACGCTCCACGGCGGTTCCGGCCGCGCTTCGATGCGGGTCCGTTGCTTCCACCTCACCCCCGCCATGCTCACCCTCCCCGCCTTCGGCGCGTTCACCGGCGGGAAGGTCATCACCCCCCGTCCCGGCGAGCGGACCCTCCTGATCGGCCCCGACTGCGTCACCGAGGCCCCGTACCCCCTCGCCGCCTCGCTCGCATGATCGCCGCCGCGCTACCGCGGCTTCACCGGGTCGCCCGCGGCCGTCACCTCCACCGGCTCGGGCAACCCCGAACCCTTGATCTGCTCCATGATGAGTTCCTTGTCGCCGACGAGCACGAGCACCCCCTTCTCCAGCGGGATCGCGCCGGGCGAGATCGCCGAGAGTTCGCCCGCCGACACCGAGGCCAGCCCCGCCATGTCCGCGGCGATCGTGTCGAACTCCAGCCCCGCCGAGCGCCGCTCCGCGGCCTGCGCGATGATCCCGCGAAGCCCGGCGAACGCGTTGATCGTGTTGGTTCGGACCGTCTGCCGGGCCTTCTCGACCTCGTCCTCCGGGATCGGTTCAGCGGCCATCGCCGCGGAGCCGCGGAGGCGCGCGAACTCCTTCAGGAACTCGGCGAGCGCCGGGCCTGTGGTATCGGCCTTGACCGACGACGTCGCGACGAAGTACCCCTGTGTTGGGCCCATGGTGTACCCGGCGCGGGCGCCGTAGGTGTAGCCGTGTTCCTCGCGGAGATTCTGGTTCAGCCGGCTGGTGAACGACCCGCCCAGCAGCGTCGACAGCACCTCGTAGGGCACACGCTCAGGGTCGCCCATCTTCGGCCCCGGCATGATGAACCGGATCACCGTCTGCACCGCGCCGGGGCGATCGACGAGCACCACCCGCGGAGCATCCGCCATGGGGATCGGCGATGTGGCGGGCCGGGAGGGCGGTGTTCCCGTCGGCCGGAAGGATTCGAAGAGGGGGCCAAGCGTCGCGCGGACGTCGGACTCCGAGATGTTGCCGGCGATGAGGATCGCGGCGAGGTCCGGGGTGTACATCTCGCGGTACGCCGACTTCACATCGGCGAGCGTGAGCGGTTCCACGCTGGCCGGGGTTCCCTCGGAGGACCAGCCGTACCGGTTGGCATCGCCAAAGAGCGTGCGCAGGCCGACGCGAGAGGCGACCACCGTGGGCTCGTCGTCCTCTTGCCGGAGGCCCTCGAGCTGCAGCCCCTTGACGCGGTCGAAGTCCTTGGCGTTCATCCGCGGCCGCAGGATCGCGTCGGCAACGAGCCGGGCCGCCTGCGGGAAGTTGCGGCGCAGCACGGTGATCGAAACCGCGGCGTCGTCGCGGTCGGCGCCCGAGGCGAAGCTGGCGCCGAGGGACTGGATGGCCTTGCTGAACGCGACCGAATCGAGGTCGCCCGCCCCCTCGCCGAGCATGGACGCGGTGAGCGAGGCCAGCCCGGCGCGATCGACCGGCAGGCGCACCGGGGCCCCCGCGAAGAGCACATCCATCGCGACCAGCGGCAGGTCGTCGCGCTGCCAGAGCATGACCGGGACGCCGCTGGCCAGCGTGAACCGAGCCGGCGACGGCGGGGCAAACGGCTTCGCGGCGAGGTCCGCCGGGCGAGTGTCGCGTGCGGAGGGCGGCTGCTCGGATTCCTCCGGGAGCACCCAGATGATGGCCCGGGCGCTGGGCGTGAGCGTGCGGGCCGCCCAGTCCTTGACCGTCGCCGGAGTCGCATCGCGGAAGCGCTGCAGATCGCGGGCGAACGAGTCGGGCTCGCCGAGGTAGTACTGGTACGCGTTGAGCTGGTCCGCCTTGGCCTGCACCGATTGCAGCCTGGCGAGCATCGCCATCTCGGTGGTGGCCTGTCGCTCCGTGAGCTCCTCGGGCGTGGGGCCGCCGGCGCACAGCCGGGCGATCTCCTCGTCGACCGCGCTCTCGACCGCTCCCAGATCGGCGCCGGGCTTGGCGTAGACCTCCACGAAGAACTGCGACCCGAGCACGTTGGAGTCGACAAACGCGCTGACGTCCACGCAGGTGGCGTCGTCGATCACCAGCCGCTTGTACAGGCGCGAGGCCTTGCCCTCGGCGAGGATCTCCGCCGCGAGGTCCATCTCCGCGGAGCCGGGGGCGTACGCGGCGGGCGCGTGCCACGCCATCAGGATCTTGGGCTGCTGGCACTTGTCGAGCATGGTGGTGCGGGCCACGCCGGCGAGCGTGGCGGGGGGCGCGGTGCGCTGCGGCGGCTCCTGCCCGGCGGGGATGGTCGCGAACAGGTCGTGGATCAGCGGCTTGATCGCCGCGGAGTCAAAGTCGCCCGCGACGACCAGCGACGCGTTGCGCGGCACGTAGTAGGTGGCAAAGAAGTCCTGGACGTCGGCGACGGTGGCGGCCTCGAGGTCCTCGTGCGTGCCGTAGACGGCGTTGTGGTACGGGTGGCCCTGCGGGTACAGCAGCCGGTAGATGAACTCGCCGGCCTTGCCGTAGGGGGTGTTCTCCACCTGCTGGCGGATCTCGTTGCGGACCACGTCCCGCTGCTTGTCGAGCTTGGCCTGGTCCATGGTCTTGCCGAGGTCCTCGAGCCGGTCGGCGTCGAGCCACAGCAGCGTCGGGAGGAGCGACGAGGGGCCGGAGGAGTAGTAGTTGGTGCGGTCGAGCGAGGTGGAGGCGTTGTTGGAGCCGCCGCCGCTCTCCATGACGATGTCGAAGTCGCTGCCCGGCACGCGGCGGGTGCCCATGAACATCAGGTGCTCGTAGAGGTGGGCGAAGCCGGAGCGGCCGGGGGGCTCTTCCTTGGCGCCGACGCGGTACCAGAGGTTCACGCTGGCGACCGGGAGGGAGTGGTCCTCGTGGAGGATCACCGTCAGGCCGTTGGGGAGGGTGTACTTCTCGTACTTGATGTGCTGCGCGGGCGCCAGGGCGGCGGTGAGCAGGAGGAGGCAGGCGGCAATGAGGTATCGCATGGCCTGATCGTACAGGCTCAGCGCCCGGCGCGCGGGCGGTTGATATGTGAGTTGATGCCCCATCCCCAGCCCCCCTGTTCCCCTGAAAGCCACCCATCGGATTTGAACCGACGACCTATGCTTTACGAAAGCATCGCTCTACCAGCTGAGCTAGGGTGGCGAAAGGCCCATGAGTATCGGCCCGTGGGTTGCGGAAGTCCACCCCCTCTGGCTGCGTCAGCAGCCGTTCTGGACGGCTGAGAGCCATTGCTGCACGAAGACTGCGATATCGGTTGGGCCGTGGGTGCGGTCGCCGTCGGCGTCGGCGTACAGCGAGCCGTCGGTGAGGCCGGTGGTCCAGGCGTTGATGAAGTCGGCCAGGTCGACGGGGTCGATCTCGCCATTGCCGTTGTAGTCGCCGGGGCAGACGGTGGTGGGGTTCCAGACGGCGATGCCTCCTTCGGGGCGGGGGGTGCCGGTGTAGACGAGCCCGCCGATGGGTGAGAGCGTGCCGGTGGGGCCCAGACGCAGTGAGTAGATGCCCTGGACGCCGTCGAGGGCCGAGGTGTCGTCGGTGACGAAGACCAGGTCGCGGAGCGAGGCGACCTCACCGATGGCGCCCTGGAGGTTCTGGACGAGGAACGAGTTGCCGGTGGAGGTGAGCACGCCGGTGGAACTGGCCTCGAACGAGCGGAGCGTGGCGTCGGTGCCGTGGCCGACGAGGACGAAGCGGTCGTCGCCGTTGCTCGCGAGGTAGGCGGGGGAGTTGCCGGGGCTGGTGAAGGGGGAGCCGGGGATCGCGACCGGTGGCTGGCCGTCGGTATCGAGGCCGAAGCCGAGGATGGCGTGGCGGTCGCCGCTGATGCCGCCGCCGGCGTACATGAACTCGCCGGTGCCGGTGGTGATGATGTTCAGCGGGTAGTGCGCGAGCGGGGTGGCGCCGGCGTCGGTGAGCATGCCGTAGGTGGCGTCGTCGAAACTGATGAGCCACTGGCGGACTTCGAGGCTGGTCTGGGAGTTCTGGGTGTAGAGGTAGGGGCGGCTCGGGTGGTAGGCGAGGGCGGAGTTGAACGAGCCGGTGCTCTTGCGGTCGCGCTGGAGCAGCGACGGGGCGTCGGGGTTCCAGCGGTAGATGCCGACGGACGAGCCGCCGAGCTGGGTGGCGGTGATGGCGATGAGGTCGTCGGTGATCCAGACCATCGCGAGGGGGCTGTCGGGGACGAGGGCCTGGTGGTGGAGGGTGAGGGAGGCATCGGCGTTGACGCGGAAGAGGCGGACCTCCTCGAACTGCGTGGCGGAGGTGCCCGCCGCGGCGGCGAGCCAGCGGCCGGAGGGGGAGAGGGCGAGGGATTGGGTCCACGGTCCGGAGTCGGCGTTGCCGAGCAGCGTGAGCGTGCCGTCGGGGTTGACGCGGAGGGAGGCGACGGTGCCGCCGGCGCCGGTCTGGGAGTTGAAGTAGTAATGGCCGACGAAGACGGCGCGGAAGGTGGCCTGGGCGGAGGCGGTGGAGAGGGGGGCCGCGGCGAGCGCGGCGGCGGCGAGGAGGAGGGTGAGGGGACGGGGGGCGGGGAGTCCGGTGGTCATGGGACTGCTCCTGGTATGGCGTAACGAGGTCACGACGACGCCCCACGTAATCAGAGATGTTACCCGCCCGGTTCGGTGGCGCCGCGGAGGGTGCGGATGGCGACGGCGCGGCCGGCGACCGAGCGGACCTGGTCGAGTTGGCGGTGGCCGATGCGGCAGCGGATGACGGCGGCGCCGTTCTCGTAGTCGCGGCTGAGGACGGTGGCGAGGGTCTCGATGAGTTGGACGGCGCGGCCAGCTTCGAGCGGGAGTGTGATCTCGACCTCGGCGACGCCGCCCTGGGCCAGGGCGCGGACGCGGGCGCGGAGGGCTTCGAGGCCGGGGTCGGCGGCGTCGCGGGCGCAGATGGCGATCGAGCCGGGGACCTGGCGTTCCCAGACGAGGAGGTTGCGGTTGTCGTCGAGGCGGTCGACCTTGTTGAGGAGCAGGAGACGCTCGGGGGGCTTCCAGGCATCGAGCCGGGCGTCGGGATCGGAGCGGCGGGACCTGAGGTCGTCCTCGCGGGCGTCATCGAGGAGGTGGTCGAGGGTCTCGGTGACGGTCTGGTACTGCATTTCCGCCGCGGGATCGGAGGCGTCGAGGACGATGATGAGCAGGTCGGCGTGGGTGGCTTCCTCGAGGGTGGCGCGGAAGGAGGCGACGAGGTCGTGCGGGAGGTCGCGGACGAAGCCGACGGTGTCCGAGAGCATGACCTTGAGACCGCCGCCCGGCGCCTCGGCGTTGTCGGCGGCGGCGGGCGGGGTGAGGTCCCAGTTGCGGGTGCGGGTGACGAGGGTGGCGAAAAGGCGGTCGTCGGCGTAGGCGCCGCCGGTGGTGAGGGTGTTGAAGAGGGTGGACTTGCCGGCGTTGGTGTAGCCGACGATGCAGACGGTGAAGTTGTCGGCGCGGCGGTCGCGGACCATGCGGCGTTTGCGGGCGTGGATCTCGGCGAGTTCGCCTTCGAGGGCGAGGCGGCGTTTCTGGACGAGCCGGCGGTCGATCTCGAGCTGTTGTTCGCCGGGGCCGCGGGTTCCGATGCCGCCGATTCCGCCGTGGCCGACGATGCGTTCGAGGTGGTCCCACATGGCGCGGAGGCGGGGGTAGGTGTATTCGAGCTGGGCGAGTTCGACCTGGAGCTTGGCCTCGTGGGTGGTGGCGCGGGAGGCGAAGATGTCGAGGATGAGTTCGGAGCGGTCGATGACCTTCTTGCCGACGGTCTCCTCGATGTTGGCGATCTGGGATGGGGAGAGTTCGTGGTCGAAGATGACGGTGGAGGCGTTGAGGGACTCGCATAAGGCCTTGAGTTCGTCGACCTTGCCCGAGCCCATGAAGGTGGCGGAGACGGGCTTTTGGGCGCGCTGTTCGAGTTCGCCGACGACGATGGCGCCGGCCTGCTCGGCGAGGGAGCGGAGTTCGCCGAAAGGGTCGCGGAGGTCGTAGCGGGAGGTGGGGAGCCGGACGGCCGCGAGGACGGCGCGTTCGGATTGGACCTTGATGGTGGGGTCTTTGGGTTGCGGCACGGGTGGGGGTTGCGGGGCGGTGGCGTGGTGGGAGGCGGGGCTACACGTTATGCGCTGAGGTGTTGGAGGCGCGGGGTTCGCGGGTGCTAGGCTGCGATCCGGTTTGGGCGGGTGGGGCGTCGGGAGCGGTTGATGCGGTCGCGCAAGCCCGGGCTGGGGTTCATCCTGGTGACGATCGCCCTGGATGTGCTGGGGTTCGGGCTGCTGATTCCGGTCGGGCCCAAACTCGTGGAGTCGCTGCTGCACGGCGGGCTCGGGGGGACCGAGGCCGAGGCCGCGCCGAAGGTCGCGCTGCTGATGACCACGTGGTACACAATGTCGTTCCTGCTGGCGCCAACATTGGGGTGCCTGTCGGACCACTTCGGACGGCGGCGGGTGCTGCTGGTCTCGCTGCTGGGTTCGGGGATCGACTTCTTCGCGCAGGCGCTCTCGCCAACCCTCACGTGGCTGTTCATCACACGGGCGATCAACGGGCTGTCCGGGGCGAGCCTGACCGTCGCCAACGCGTACATCGCCGATGTCACCCCGCCGCAGAAGCGGGCCGCAGCCTACGGCATGGTCGGGGCCGCGTTCGGGCTGGGGTTCGTGATCGGGCCGCTGCTGGGCGGGGTGCTGGGAGGAGTGAACATCCGGTTGCCGTTCTTCGTGGCCGGGGGGCTGACGCTGTTGAACTGGCTGTACGGGTTGTGGGTGCTGCCCGAGTCGCTGCCGGAGGATCGGCGTCGGCGGTTCAGCCTCGCGCGGGCGAACCCCGTCGGCGCGCTGCACGCGGTCGGGCGGTACCCGTTGGTGACCGGGCTCGCGATTGCGATGTTCATGCTGAACATGGCGCAGTTCGCGCTGCATGCCACGTGGGTCCTGTACACCGGGCATCGCTACGGGTGGGAGTCGGAGAAGGTCGGGTTGTCGCTGTTCGCCGTCGGGATCGGGGCCGCTGTCGTGCAGGGCGGGCTGGCGCGGAAGATCATCCCGGCGCTGGGGGAGCGGCGGTCGCTGATGCTCGGGCTGGCGCTGGGGGTGCTGAGTTACATCGGATACGGGATGGCGACCGAGGGGTGGATGATCTTCGTGGTGATCGCCATCGGGTCGCTGGGTGGGATCAGCCAGCCGGCCGGGCAGGCTCTCATCACCCGGGCTGTGAGGCCGGACGAGCAGGGGGAGATCCAGGGCGCGCTGACGAGCCTGCAGAGCATCGCCGGGATCCTGGGGCCGCCGGTCGGCGGCACGGTGCTTGGTTACGCGATCGGCGGCCACGCCGCGTTCAACATGCCCGGGGCGAGTTTTTTCGTCAGCGCCGGGCTGGCGGGAATCGGATGGATCATCGCGGGGTGGGCCGTGCGGCGTGGCGGCGGGGAGGGAGCCGAGGAGGCGGTTGGCGCGGCGGCGGCGGAGTAGTTCCTCGCGGGCGAGATCGTCGGCAGAGGGCTGGCGGGGCTCGGG
The DNA here is from genome assembly GCA_019636655.1 of Phycisphaeraceae bacterium. Classification (NCBI taxonomy): domain Bacteria; kingdom Pseudomonadati; phylum Planctomycetota; class Phycisphaerae; order Phycisphaerales; family Phycisphaeraceae; species Phycisphaeraceae bacterium. The sequence goes on from JAHBXB010000005.1 coordinate 50,511, forward strand.
CTCGGGGCGGTCGCGCGGGTCGCGGGGTTCGGCGATGGAAGGCGGGGCCGGGGTGGGGGCGAGGGAGCGGGCGGCGGGCATGGCGAGGCGCAGCAGGGCGCCGGCGCACTTGCGGGAGGTCTCGTTGGAAGACTGCTCGAGGAGCCGGTGCATCAGGGCGACGGCGTCGGCGGCGGCGTGGGAGGCGAGGAGGCGGGCACGGCGGAGGGCGAGCGACTCGAGGGAATCGAGCGTGGCTGCGACCTCGGGGTTGCGGGCCCAGTCGAGGAGTTCCTCGAGCTTGAACTCGGAGCGGAAGGCGACCTCGGGGAGGGCGAGGGTCTCGTTGACGAAATCGAGCAGTGTCTGGCGATCTTCGGCGTTCACACCCACCCCCTTGCCCTGGCAACCAACCTGCGCCACTCTCGCGTGACCATACGGCGCGGCGGCGTGGATGCAAGAGGGATGCGTCGCAGTGACGCGATTTGGCGCACAGGACCGGAGTTGTGTGCGAGGACTCCGCGGTGGAGCGGCGTCAGCGGCGGGCGCCGCCGGTGGGCATGCGGATGGTGCGCGGGACGGCGGCGCGCGATGGGCCGGCGCTCCGCGACGGGGCGGCGCTGCGAGAGGGGCCGATGCCGCGTGATGGGGCCGCGCTGCGGATCGCCTGCGGAGCCGACGAGGAGGTGGCGGTGGGGCGGGCGCCGCCGGTGGGCATGCGGATCGCGCTGCGCGGCACCGCGGAGGGTGTGGCCGCCGAGCGCGTGGGGCGGGACGGCGAGCCGGTGAGGCGCGGGATGGTGACCGGGGCGCTCGACGACGCGGCAGGCGAGGCGGCGCGGGCTGGGGGCATGCTGATCGACCGGGCGCCGCGGGATGATGAGGGGGCGACGCCGGTGGGACCGGAGCGCGGCGCGGAGCCGGGCATCGGGGCGACGGCGGCGCTGTCGCTGATCAGGGTCCTGCGGGGGGCGGCGCCGCGGTTGCCCGAGGGAGCCACGACGCCCGATGGGCGTGCTCCGCCGGTGGGGGGAACGGCGTTGCCGAGGCGAGAGGGGGCGCGGGGCGCGGCGACGAGGTCGGCGCCGGTGCGGCCTGTGGAGAGGGACGAGCCGGTCGGCGCGGCGGCGAGCGAGCCGGCGCCGACGGGGGAACCGGTGAGGCGCGGGCCGCCGCGGTCGGGCCGGGCGAAGGTGGGCGCAGGGGGCGTCGCGGCGCTGGCGCTCACGATACCGCGCGGAGCGCCGGGCGCGCCCTGCGGGGGGCGACCGCCGCCACCGTTCCAGTTTCCGCCATTCCAGTTGCCGCCATTCCAGTTTCCGCCGCCGTGGGGCTTGCCGCCGTAGTAGCGGTTGCCGCCGCTCCAGGCGTAGCCGCCGTTCCAGCAGTACGAGCCGCTGTAGCGCGGGGGGCACCAGACGGGGTAGGACGAGTACCACCAGGGGCTGCAGTAGTAGAAGGGGTTGGTGTAGGTGTAGTAGGGGTAGATCACGGGGGAGGCGTAGACGTAGGTGGTGCCGACGTAGGCGGTGTCGTAGACGGGGAGGGTGTCGGCGTAGACGATCTGCTGCGTCGGCGCGGGGGCGGGCGTGGAGTTGGGGACCACGATGGGTTCTGACGCGGGCGCGGCCGGCGCGCTGGGCGCGGGTTGCTCGGGCGCGGGCGGCTCGGGCTGGGCGGGGCTGGCGGCGAAGGACTCGACGGCGGCGTCGTAGGCGCTGGTGAACTCGGGGTTGGTGGAGAGGGACTGGCGGACGGAGACGAGGGCGGCGCGCGTGGGATCGGGGATGGTGGACTGATCGGCGTTTTTGTCGTACCACGCGAGGAGTTGTGCGGCGGTGCGGACGGTGAAGGGATCGGAGCCGCCGCGGTCGACGGCGGCGGCGATCTCGGTGTAGGCGGGGCCGAGTTGGCCGCGGCGTGCGGACATGTAGGCGCTGACGGACCAAGGGAGCGGGTTCGTCGGGTCGGTCTGGGTGAGTTCGCGGGCCTGGGACTCGGCCATCTCCGGGAGGCCGAAATCGACCATGCGCTGGACGTAGGCGGAGGCGACGGCGGTGGAGCCGGGAAGGGCGGCGGCAGCCGCGGCGAAGGCCTGGATCGCGGCGGAGGGATCCTGGGCGGAGGCGATCGATTCGATGAGGGGTTCGGAGAGGGGCTGCGCGGGCGGCTGTGCGGCGGAAGAATCGGAGATGGATTGAAGAGCGTTGGCGGCGCAGGCTCCGAGGCCGATGACGACAGCGGATGCCGCGGCGAGGAAGGCGGGGGTGCGGTGGTTCATGGCGGTCCCTCCTGAGTACGAACGCTGGACCTAAGGGGTTTATGTCATGAAAAGGTCCGGGGTTGCCGGAATGTCGGGAGTGAGGTCAGAACCCCGGGTCGGGAAGGCCGTAGGCTGGCGTGGGGCGGGGCTTGGAGGCTGGCGATGTTGAATGGTGAGGTGATGTGGACGCTGTTTCGATACTCGGATTGGGCCGACACGCGGGTGCTGGAGTGTTCGCAGGGGGTTGTGGACGAGGGGTTGGATCGGGTGATCGGGATGGGGCCGGGGTCGCTGCGGCGGACGCTGCTGCACATCCATGCGGGCGAGGCGACGTGGCTGAGGCGGTGGATGGATGGGCGAGAAGGGGGCGTGGCGGAACCGAAGTGGCCGGCAGAATCGGAGCGGGTGGGGATCGGGGCATTGCGGGAGCGGTTCACGGCGACGTGGGCGTCGAGGGACGGGTTTCTCGGGTCGCTGGCGGAGGGGGATCTGGGGCGGGTGCAGGCGTACCGGGATTCCAAGGGCGGGGTGTTCAGGGCAACGTTGTCGGACATGGTGCTGCAGGCGTGTCTGCATTCGCACCATCACCGGGCGCAGGCGGTGAACATGCTGCGGCAGGTGGGCGGGGAGGCGCCGGAGGTGGACTACATGATGTGGGTTCGGGAGCCGGCGTAGGGGCGGAGGGGGCGGGCGGTGAGGGGGCGACCCGGGAACTGGGGGATTGGCGGAACGAGGGGGTGTGGTATATTCGTTGGGAATGCACGCGCGGCCGGTGCGGGGTGGACCCGTGACCGGGGCGTGCTCGACCGACGCTCAATCAGGCCCGAGGTGCGGCAGCGGTTCAGACTCTCATTGTGCTCGGGCAGGATTGGATCAGGTCGGACTATGAAGAAGCTCTACGTTGGGAACCTCTCGTTCGGAACGAATGACTCGGCGCTGCGATCACTGTTTGAGCCGTTTGGCGAGGTGTCGTCGGCGTCGGTGGTGATGGACCGCGAGACGGGTCGCAGCCGCGGGTTCGGGTTTGTCGAGATGACGAACGACGGCGACGCGGAGAACGCGATCAACGAAATGAATGGGAAGAACGTGGATGGGCGGGACCTGACGGTGAACGAGGCGAGGCCGCGTGAGCCACGATCGGGTGGGTTCGGCGGAGGTGGCGGCGGACGCGGCGGGTACGGGGGCGGTGGTGGTGGCGGGCGGGGTGGGTATGGTGGTGGGGGAGGCGGGGGTCGCGGGGGGTGGTAAGCGGCTTGTGTTAAGCAAGGTTTCATGAAAGTGAAGGCCCCGCATTGCAGGATGCGGGGTCTTTTCTTTGAAGGAGGAGGGTTGCGTGGTGGCCGGAGTTTTGTTAGGTTGTCGCCGCAAATTGGGCTGAAGATGTTCGGAGAATGCGTTGGGTGGGTGGGGCAGGAGCGGATGCATGGGACGGATTATCGGGATCGTGGTTGTGGTGGCCGTGGCGATCGGCGTGATCTGGATGAAGTTGGGTCGCAAGGACGACCAGTCGAAGATCATGCATGAGAACGTGCTGACGGCGCTGCAGTCGCTGCCGGACTACAAGACCCACGAGGGGCTGTACCTGCAGCTTGTGGAGGAGCACCACAAGGATTCGTTCGATCACCACTACACGATGGGCGGGAGGCGGTCGTCGGGGCGGTTCGACGTGGAGGGGTATCTGACGGAGATGTTCTCGACGATGGCGAAAGACGCCGAGCGGCAGGGGTACAAGACGCAGGCGAAGGAGATCCTCGAGTTGCGGTCGCAGATGGTGACGACGACGAGGCCGTGAGACTGGCGACGGTCGCTACCAATCGAGCGTGCCAGTCCAGGCTTCGCGGAGGCGGGTGACGGGGATCGGGGCGGGCTCGCCGCGGACGATCAGGGAGCCGGAGTCGTCGAGTTCGCCGATGACGGCGTGGGGGATGTCGTGGAGGATCTTCGCGGCGGCCGGGAGGTCGGCCGCGGCGATCTCGATGAGGTAGCGGCTGGGGGATTCAGCGAAGGCGACGGCGATCGGGTTGAGTGGGGCGGCCGTGACGGTGGCCTTGGCGAGGTCGATTGAGGCGCCGATGGGGGCGGCATCGGTGTGACCGGCGATGAGCATCTCGGCGAGCGCGGCGAGGAGGCCGCCGTCGGAGACATCGTGGGCGGAGCGGACGAGGTTGGCGCGGATGAGGGCGTGCACGGCGAGGGCGGCGCGTGGGCCGAGGGTGAGGTCGGTGGCGGGGACGGCGGCGGAGAGGCCCGGGGCGGCGGGGAGGCCGAAGAGGTGCTGGTAGTGCGAGCCGCCCATGTGCGGGGCGGTTGCGCCGACGAGGAGGAGGAGGTTGCCGGGGCGCTTGGCGTCCATGGTGATGCAGCGGGCAACATCGGGGACGGTGGCGATGCCGGTGATGAGCAGAGTGTAGGGGATCTCGACGGTGTGGGAGCGGCCGGTCTCGGGGTCGGTGTAGGTGAGTTGGTTGTTGAGGGAGTCCTTGCCGGAGACGAAGGGGGTGCGGTAGGCCTTGGCGGCGTCGTAGCACCCCTCGGCGGCGCGGACGAGGGCGCCGAGGTGGTGGGGCTTCTGGCAACTGGGCCAGCAGAAGTTGTCGAGGATGGCGATGCGTGTGGGATCGGCGCCGACGCAGACGAGGTTGCGGACGCACTCATCGACGGCGGCGAGGACCATGAGGTAGGGGTCGCCGCGGAGCGAGGGGTCGCCGATGCCGGTCTGGAGTCCCTGGGAGATGGCGAGGGCGCGTGTGGAGCCGGGGACGGGCTGGATGATGGAGGCGTCGGAGGGGCCGCGGGAGTCGGGGCCGACGAGGGGCTTGACGAGGGTGTTGCCGCGGACCTCGTGGTCGTATTGGCGGATGATCCAGTGCTTGGAGGCGATGGAGGGGTGGGCGAGGAGGTCGAGGAGCGAGGCGGAGAGGGGGCGGGGGTGGGAGGTGCGGGGAGGCGTGGGGGCCGGGGAGTGGGGCGGGGGCCAGGTGGCGTCGCGGTGCGGGGTGGGGATGCCGTCGTGGAGGAAGTGCATGGAGAGGCGGCCGACTTCCTGGCCGTGGAAGAGCAGTTGGAGGTCGGGGCCGGCGGAGGCGGGGGCGTTTGGGGCGGGGGCCGGGGAGCGGAACTCGCCGAGGACGGCGAGTTCGACGGATTCCTCGGCGCAGATCTGCTTGAGGGCTTCGAGGTTGGCGGGGGGGACGGCGAGGACCATGCGCTCCTGGGCCTCGGAGATCCAGATCTCGGTGTAGGAGAGGCCGTCGTACTTGAGGGGGGCGCGGTCGAGGTGGACAATGGCGCCGGTGTCCTTGGCCATCTCGCCGATGGCTGAAGAGAAGCCGCCGGCGCCGCAGTCGGTGAGAGCGGTGAAGAGCGGGGTTGGCTCGGCACTCGCAGCGACTCCGCTACGGTTCCAGCGGGCAACGGGCTTGAGCCTGCGAGAATAGAGGTCAATGAACTTCGAGATGTCTGTCGGGGGTGTTGTTCCCGCAGCGCTGATGCTGAACAAGCGTCCGTCGTCGGCGCCGATGATCTCGTGGTAGCCGCCTGGGTTTAAATGCTCCATTCCGAGCCGTGCATAGGTACGGATTCCAAGATCGCGCATCTGTCGCGCGACGACGTCATCGAGTTCGGTTTGCTTCGTAGAAAGAGGCTGGGCGTAGTCCCTGGCCCGCATGATTGCATCAAGCAGTCGCTTTTCTTCGATGGCGTTGCCGATCTGCACGGCGTGGGCGAACTCATCGGCGGAGGTGTGCTCGAGTTCGGCGGAGGAGAAGGTGGCGCCGTGGATGCCGTCGCGCCCGGTGCGGCCGCCGAGGGCGACGATCAGGTCGCCGGCGCCGACTGCGCCCTTGATGAGGCTCCGGGGCATGACGCCGATGCAGCCGCAGAAGACGAGTGGGTTGCCGATGTAGCGGTCGTCGAAGGAGACGGCGCCGGAGACGGTGGGGATCCCCATGCGGTTTCCGTAGTCACGGACACCGGCGACGACCTGGGAGAGGACGCGGCGGGGGTGGAGGGTGTTGGGAGGGAGAGGAAGCGCGGGCCGGGCGGTGGAAGGTTGCGGGCTTGGGGATGAGACGGCGGCGGCCTCTGACCAGTGATCGGGGAAAGCGACGCAGAAGACGTCGGTGTTGGCGACGGGGCGGGCGGCGAGGCCGGTGCCGATGACGTCGCGGATGCAGCCGCCGGCGCCGGTGGCGGCGCCGCCGTAGGGCTCGATGGCGGAGGGGTGGTTGTGGGTCTCGATCTTGACGCAGACGGCGGTGGTGTCGTCGAAGGCGATGACGCCGGCGTTGTCGACGAAGACGGAGAGGGTCCAGTCGACTCCGCCCTTTGGGGCAATGAGCTCGTGGGTCGCGGCGGCGACGGTGGACTTGAGGAGGTTGCTGATGGTGACGGTGCCGTCGGCGGCGACGGCGTGACCGGGGCGGTTGATCCAGGTGATCGGATCGTCGGTGGCCGGGGCGGCGCGGTAGTGGATGGAACTCTTGAGGGTCTTGTGGACGCAGTGCTCGGACCAGGTCTGGGCGAGGGTTTCGAGTTCGATGTCGGTGGGGTCTCGCGAGAGGGAGGTGTAGTGGGCCTGGATGGCGCGCATCTCATCGAGGGAGAGGAAGAGGTGGGCGTCGCGGGAGAGGCGGGTGAGCTGCTCGTCGGAGAGGTTGAGGAGCGGGATGCTGCGGACGGCGTGCTCGTGGGAGCGGCCCTGGGGGAAGGTCTCGGGGTGGTATGGCTCGGTGTGGATGCGGTGGATGACGGGGTTGGCGAGGAGGCGAGCGGCGAGGCGGCGGGCGGAATCGGTAGTGAGGCCGTCTCCGGCGAGGTCGTAGCGCCAGCCGGTGGAGACCCTGGCGTCGACGCCGGAAAGGTCGCGGATCGCGTCCTGCACGGACTGCGCGACTGGGTCCATCACGCCGGGGAGCGGGTGGACCTCGATGAGTTGGGCGCCGGGGACGCAGAGGTCGGGGGAGGAGCCGAGGATGGCGATCTCGGTGACGGGGTCGGCGAGCAGCCGCGTGCGGAGGGTCTCGAGCTGCGCGGCGGAGAGCGCGGCCTGGACGAGGTAGACGTGGGCGGAGCGGACGGAGGAAAGGGCGATGCCAAGGGCCGCGGCGTCGCGCTTGAGGGCGTCGGCGATGGGGTCGGCGTGGGTGGGGCGGGGCGAGACTTCGATTCGGTGGACGGGCGCTGGGGGAGAGGATGGCATGGCGCGGCATCCTATAGAGGAAGGCGGGCGGACGGAGGGGGAGGAGGCCGGAGGGGCGGGGCACTGGTACAGTGGCGGCCATGGCGTCGAGCGCGAACAAGGACGGAGCGGCAGAACAGCCGCGGGTGGAGTTGTACACAGACGGGGCGTGCTCGGGGAACCCCGGTCCGGGCGGGTGGGCGTTCGTGCTGAAGCATCCGGCGAGCGGGAAGGTGGTGGAGCAGTCCGGAGGGGAGCCGGACACGACGAACAACCGGATGGAGTTGCGGGCGGTGATCGAGGGGCTGGCGTGGATCAAGAAGCCGGCACGGGTGGAGTTGTACTCGGATTCCAAGTACGTGCTGGACGGGCTGTCGGAATGGATGGCGGGGTGGAAAGCGCGTGGGTGGAAGACGGCGGCGAAGAAGCCGGTGAAGAACGTGGAGTTGTGGCAGGAACTGGATGGGCTGAGGACGCGGCACGAGGTGAGTTTTCACTGGGTGGAGGGGCACTCGGGGCACCCGGAGAACGAGCGGTGCGACGAGTTGGCGGTGGCGGAGATCCAGAAGATGAGGGCGCGGGGAGGGTGAGTGCGGCGGGTGCGAGGGGCGGCCGGGGGGTGGGGTTGTAGGGATTAGGGAAGGACGTGACGGGCTCGGCCGCCCAGTCGGCAGGGTTGTCGCCGCTTGCGCGGAAGGAGCGGTCAAGGGGTGGGTCCGGAAGTCCGATTGCGAGGGGGCGTGGTGGCGCGGGCCGCCCGGGCGGCGGCTGGTCGGGTGGGGCGGGCAGGAGGCGGAACCGTGGTGAAGCTGAGCGACATCCTGAAGGCGGCGTTCGAGAACGATGCATCGGACGTGCACCTGATCGCGAACCACCCGCCGATGGTGCGTGTGCACACGGTGATGACGCCGATGGATTTCCCCGCGCTGAGCCCCGAGAACACGCGGAAGATGTTCGAGGAGATGGCGCCGAAGGAGGCGATCGCGACGTTCGACCGCCAGAAGGACTCGGACTTCTCGTACGAGATGCCGGGGCTGGCCCGGTACCGCGTGAACGCGCACATGCAGCGCGGCTCGGCGGCGCTGGCGATGCGCATGATCAAGACGAAGGTTCCGCCGCTGGCGAACCTGAACCTGCCGGAGGTCATCGCGCGGCTGACGTACCTGCCGCGCGGGCTGGTGCTGGTGACAGGGGACACGGGCTCGGGCAAGTCGACGACGCTGGCGGCGATGATCCAGGCGATGAACGAGCGGTACCGCAAGCACATCATCACGCTCGAAGACCCCGTCGAGTACTCGTTCGTGAGCAACCGGTGCGTGATCGAGCAGCGTGAGCTGGGGCAGGACATGCCGTCGTTCGCGTCGGGCCTGAAGCACGCGCTGCGTCAGGACCCGGACATCATCCTGGTCGGCGAAATGCGCGACCTGGAGACGACGGCGCTGGCGATCTCGGCCGCCGAGACGGGCCACCTGGTGCTCAGCACGCTGCACACGTGCAACGCGTCGCAGACGGTGGAACGCATCATCGACATGTACCCCGCGGGACAGCAGAACCAGATCCGCTCGATGATGGCGAACACGCTGCAGGCGGTGGTGAGCCAGACGCTGTTCAGCCGGATCGACAAGCCGGGGATGTGCCCGGCGGTCGAGGTGCTGCTGTGCACGCCGGCGGTGCGGAACCTGATCCGCGAGGCGAGGACGTTCGAGATCCCGAACGTGATCGAGACGAACCGCGCGATCGGGATGAAGAGCCTGGACACGGCGATCGCGGAGTTGTACTTCAACGGGATGATCAGCCGCGAGGATGCGATCGCGCAGGCGGCGTACCCGGACAAGCTGGACCGGACGCTGGTGGCGTGAGTCGGCGTCCCCGGTAGCGCCGGGGGTCGTGGCGTGTGGATCGAGTGCTCGCGGGGGCCGGGAGCTGGTGAGACGACATGGCGAACTATCGATTCCAGGTCAGGAACCCTCGCGGCGAGGTGCAGATCGGCGTGATGGCCGCGGACAGCGCGGCGGCGGCCGCCGCGATCCTGCGGGCGCAGGGGTCGCACGTGCTGGCGGTGAACCCGGTGCAGGCCGGGGCGGTTGACGGGAGCTGGGCCGAGTGGCTGGGGCGTGTGAACGCGGGGAAGCCGAAGCAGAAGCATGTTCTGGACTTCACGACGCAGCTGGCGGTGATGATCCGCGCGGGCATCAACATCCGCGCGGCGCTGGACGGGATCGCGGAGCAGACGGAGCACCCGTCGTTCAAGAAGGTGATCCAGGGACTGAAGACGGACGTCGAGGCGGGCAAGCAGTTCTCCGAGGCGATCGCGCGGCACCCGAAGCTGTTCGGGCCGCTGTACGTGAACATGGTGCGGGCGTCGGAGATGTCGGGCTCGTTCGCGGAGATGCTGGATCGGATCGCGGGGTACATCGGGCAGCAGATCGAGACGCGGAAGATGGTGATCGGCGCCGCGATCTACCCGGGCGTGATCGCGACGATGGCGGTGGCGGTGACGATCTTCCTGCTGACGTTCGTGCTGCCGAAGTTCGCGGCGGTGTTCCAGGGCAAGGAGGACGTGCTGCCGTGGGCGACGAAGTTCCTGATGGGGCTGAGCGAGTTCATGGTGAACCACTGGTACTACGTGGTGGGGGCGATGGTGGCGGCGGTGGCGGGGATCTGGGCGTTCTCGCGGACGGACGTGGGAGCGTTCTGGTTCGACCGGATGCGGCTGAGCGTGCCGGTGGTGAAGAGCATGTTCCGGGCGCTGTACATCAGCCGCTCGCTGCAGACGATGGGGCAGCTCATCAACGCGGGCGTGCCGATGCTGGACACGATCGCGATCACGGGCGACATCTCGGGGAACCGGCTGTACAAGGACTTGTGGCGGAGCGTGTACACGTCGGTGAAGCAGGGCAAGAAGATCGCGCAGCCGCTGACCAAGAGCCGGCTGCTGCCGCGCGCGGTGGTGCAGATGATCGCGGCGGGAGAGGAGTCCGGTAAGCTCGGCGAGGTGCTCGACGAGATATCGGTCTACTACGCGAAGCTGCTGAAGGACCGGATCAAGGCGGTGACGTCGATGATCGAGCCCATCATGATCATTCTTATGGGCTCGGTGGTCGGGTTTATCGCGATGGCGATCATCCTGCCCATCTTCAAGATGAGTTCGATCGTGAAGTGACCGAAAGAGGGGGTATGTGCGCGGATCGGGCGGGCGGAGGCGCCGTCCGACGCGGAAGGGGGACGGCCATGTCGAGGAGCGGCACGTTGGGTGCGCGTGAGTATCAGAACCCGAGGCGGGCGGGGCGGGCGGCGCGGCGGGTGCGCGGCCGGCGCGGTTTTACGCTGATCGAGACGGCGCTGACGACGGTGATCGTGGGCGTCGGCGTGCTGGCGCTGATCGAGTCGCAGCAGGCGTTCATGAAGAGCAACGACTGGTCGACGCACGCGGCGACGGCGGCGTACCTGGCGAACGAGATCCGCGAGATGACGCGGAAGCTGCCCAAGCACGACCCGGTGACGGGGCTGACGATCCAGACATCGGGGGGGAACTCGGTGGTGGTGGGGTGGGGGCCGGAGCCGGGCGAGGTCCGGGTGCAGGACTTTGACGACATCGACGACTTTGACGGGATGACGTTCAGGCCGGGCGGGACTCTGCTGGTCAGCGACGGGGACCTGCCCGGGCCGGTGGATGCGTTTGGGAACGTGATCCCGCAGATTCTAAACGATGGGACGGTGGTGCTGGACGGGGAGGGGAACCCGGCGCCGCTGCAGGGGTGGTCGCAGATCGTGCGGGTGGAGAAGGTCGATCCGTTCAACTTCTCGACGGTGAGGCCGCATGGGTATGAGGTGGCGCCGAACCTGCCGGACTTCGAGGGTCTGCGGGTGGATCAGTTCCCTCTGCAGGTGACGGTGATCGTGCAGTACCAGGGGCCGTTTGACGCGGCGCCCCAGACGGTGGCGACGGTGGTGTGGGTGGTGCCATAAGGGCGCGGCGGAGCGGCGTCGTCGGTGTGGCGGGTTTGGGCGCGGAGGCGGACAGGGGCCAGGCGATGAAGGTTCGAAGCCAAGGGAATCGGACGACGGGACGGCAGAGGGCGTGGCTGCGGTCCAGGCGCGGCGTGGCGAGCGTGCTGGCGATGATGTTCGTCGTGCTCTTCGGCTCGCTGGCGGTGGCGATGGCGATCGTGAGCAAGGGGAACCTGCGCACGGCGCAGACGCACCTGCACGTGATCCGCGCGATGGGCGCGGCGGAGACGGGGCTGGAACTCGCGAAGAAGCGGCTGTCGGATGCGGCGGCGCGGTTCGTGATCGAGAAGGGCGCGATCGACCAGGACTACGGCACGCGGCTGTGGGCCGGGACGCTGGGGAGCGGGGACGGTCAGGTCGTGGTGCTCGGTCCGCAGGACGGGCACAGCGAGGGGGCGACGCCGCGGGGCATCGCCGATGCGCTGGTAAGCGTCCACGGGGCCGACGGGAACGTGGTGACGATCCCTGGGGTGGTGAGCACTCCGGTGGTGACGACGGCGCCGTCGGGGACGGACACCACGGTGTACTCGGGGAGCAACTGGGTGGTGACGCCGGCGATCGCGGTGGACGGCTCGGCGACGGACGAGGGGTCCGGGCCGGCGGCGTTCCAGATCACGTATGCGCCGCTCGCGACGGGGACCGGGGTGCGGGTGATCGTGACGGGGTACTCGAGCGTGACGGACCTGGGCTCGTCGTACACGGGGTCGTACGACCGGCTGAACAACCGGTACCGGCCGCTGTCGCGCGTGCTGGAGCAGGACTTCCGGATCGAGAAGCGGCACCGGCACGCGATGCTGAGCCCCAGCCGCATCATGATCGGGAAGAACGTGCTGGTGAACGGAAAGTTGGGGGCGCGGTACACCGACGTGACGCAGAACAACGGGCATCCGATCGAGATGAGGTCGGACTTCAAGGGGATGTCGCCGGTCCTGGACACGAAGCTGCAGCGGCTGCTCGACAAGCTGGCGGACTACGACGTTGACGGGGACAACCGGCTGCGGGTGGGGCATCCGATCGAGGGGCAGGGGATGCCCGAGCCGGAGGACTTCGACGGTGACGGTGCGCCCGACAACGCGTTCGCGGACGTGACCGGGGATGGGTACGTCGATGAGTTCGACGTGTTCATCAGTCACTACGACACGAACGGGGACGGGCGGGTGGTGCTGTCGTCTCGCCTGACGACGGGGACGCCGGCGGAGGGCTCGAGCCCGGAGTTCACGGCGGACGACGACCTGGCGCTGCTGCTGGACTCGGCCATGCCGGACCGGAACCGCAACGGCGTGTTCGGCTTCGAGGACGACAACCGCAACGGGCGGTGGGACGCGGGGGAGCGGCTGCTGGACTTTGATGCGCGCAACGGGGTTTACCCGGATCGCGTGCTGGGGTGGCGGGACGGGGTGATCGACAAGAAGGATGCGTACGCAAAGGTGAAGGGCCGGCTGGTGTTCACGGCGACGCAGAGCGCGTGGCAGACGGCGCAGGGGGACGTGCACCAGCACCTGCGCGGGCCGATCGTGCCGACCGACGGGCAGTCGGCGACGCGGTATGACGCTCCTGACCGGGAGGCGCCGGCGCTGTCGGCGGCGAGTTTCACGAACTCGCAGACGCCGCTGCGGGCGGCCGCGGACGGGGCGTCGTTCGCGGACCAGGTGGCGGCGCAGCTGGGCGTGGGCGCGGCGGACCTGCCGGGGTATACCGAGGCGAGCACGGACCCGACGGCGCCGCGGTACTTCCGGAGCGACCTGGACGATGCGGCGGTGTACGCGCAGACGGGGCGGCACCTGTACGAGCACGTGCCGTTCAACGCGCCCGCGTACTCGGACTACTACTACCGGGCGCGGTACGAGAACATGCACTTCAAGAACGTGCAGATCCCTGCGGGCAACAACGGGCTGTTCATCAACTGCACGTTCGCCGGGGCGACGTACGTCAGGACGGCGACGCAGAACACGCACCCGAACTGGTCGCTGTATGGCAAGATGGACTGGAACGAGACCGCGGGGCGCCCGGTGGCGAACACGCAGCCGCTGGACAAGAGCGACTTCCTGCGGTACACGACCGGGCAGATCGGCGACGGGCCGAGCAACTACGACCAGTTCCCCAATCCGCCGGTGATCAACGGGAACACGGTGACGGGGGCGGCGCGGAACACGAAGCTGTATTCGAACAACATCCGGTTCCACAACTGCCTCTTCGTGGGCTCGCTGGTGAGCGACACGCCGGAGGCGTACACGCACGTTCGGAACAAGATGCAGTTCACCGGGTCCACGCGGTTCACGGACGAGCACCCGGACGAGCCGGCGAACCCGGACCTGAACCCGAACTCGGACGACCTGGGCGAGATCAAGAAGAGTTCGATGATGCTGCCGAACTACTCGGTGGACATCGGGCAGTTCAACAGCCCGACGGACACGTTCGTGGGCGGGCCGACGGGGCAGGACGTCCGGCTGACGGGGACGATCGTGGCCGGGGTGCTGGACATCCGCGGCACGGCGTCGGTGGATGGGACGCTGCTGCTGACCTTCGCGCCCGTGGCGGGGCAGGGACCGCTGCAGGATCCGCTGGGGAACCCGGTGGGCAACACCGCGGGGTTCAATGCGACGATCGGGTACTTCGGTCAGGCGGACGGTGACGGCGAGAGCATCGATCCGTCGCTGCTGCCGGTGGTCGGCGGGGTGCGGATCGCGGGGTGGGACACGGATGGGGACGGGGTGATCGACGTCCCGGGCGACCAGGCCCAGCCGCCGGGGTCGACCGCGGTGCCGTTCTACGGGTATGGCCGGGTGACGCTGAACTGGAATCCGAACCTTCCGATGCCCGATGGGATCATGCTGCCGGTGTCGGCGGTGCCCGTGTCGAACAGTTACCGGGAGGGGCGCCGATGAGCACGAACCTGAAGGGAGCGACGGGGCGTCGAGGGCGCGCGGGGTTCAGCATCGTGGAGTTGCTGATCGCGCTGTCGATCAGTGCGCTGCTGCTGACGGCGACGCTTGGGGCGCTGGACGCGGCGTGGAAGTCGTACAAGCACACGACGGAGTCGGCGTCGACGCACGTGGTGTCGCGGATCGTGATCCACCGGATGCTGTCGCTGATCCGGACGGGGAGCGAGTTCGGGCCGTACCCGGCGGATTTCTTTGATTCGGCGCAGAATCCCGTGACGTCGAACTTCATCGAGTTTGTGTCGGAGGAGGACCGGCTGGCGGGGGTGGATCGGATTACGCGCATCGAGCGCCGGGATGTGGCGGGGCGGCCTGGGGAGTACGAACTGTGGTACGTGCGGCTGAACTCAGAGACGCTCCCGGCGGCCGTGGAATCGGAGCGGCCGCTGCTCAGGGGTGTGCGGGAGGCGCTGTTCCTGCTGGAGTACGAGCCGGGCCCGCGGCTGGTGAAGGCGACGCTCGACCTGACGATCGAACCAAACGACGATGAGTCGATCGCAACGGGCGGGCAGTTGGACACGCCGACGATCCGCCTGGTGGCCTCGGCGACGCCGCGGCAACTGGAAGTGCAGGAGTAAGGCGGCTCGCTGGGCCTTTCGAATCTGGCTACGAACGCTGCCGCTGCACCGCCGCGGGGAGGTGGGTGAGCAGGTCGGTGGCGAGCATGCCGCCGGAGGCGTTGCTGTCGGTGCGCCAGAGGTCGGCGGCGTCGCCGTGGATGTGGACGGCGAGGGCGGCGGCCTGGAAGAGGTCGAGGGGGCGGTCAGGCGGGCGAGGGGTGGGGACGCGGGTCGGTAGGGATGCCGGCGCGGGGACAAACTGGGCGATCATCGCGGCGAGCAGGCCTGTCAGGACATCGCCCGAGCCGCCGGTGGCGAGGGCTGGGTTGCCGGTGGAGTTGATCCAGGTACGGGCGCCGTCGGAAACGACGGTGTGGTGGCCCTTGAGGACGACGACGCAGGCGAGGCGTTGGGCCATCTGTTCCGCCGCGCGTTCGCGGGAGGTATCGAGGCCCATGGCGTCGTTCATGCCCATGCCCTTGGCGAGGCGGCGGAACTCGCCCGGGTGAGGGGTGATGACGGTGGGGGCGGTGAGATCGCGGGTGAGTTGGGGGATCTCGGAGAGGGCGTTGAGCGCATCGGCATCGACGACGACGGGAACGCGGTCCTGCTGGACAGCGCGGAGGGCCGCAGCGCGGGGGCCGTCGCCGCGGCCCATGCCGGGGCCGACGGCGAGGCAGGTGCACTCGGAGGCGGCGCGGTCGATGGCGGCGGCGGCCTCGTGTGGGAGGATCATGCCGCGGGGATCAACGGGGATAGGGATGCCGGTGGCCACCGGGGCGATCTGAAGGGTGGCGTCGAGGATGGGAGCGGGGGCGACGATCTTGGCGAGACCCGACCCGGCGCGGAGCGCCGCGAGAGCGGCGAGCGCTGGGGCGCCGATCATGCGGAGGTCGGCCCCGGCGCAGCCGCCGACGACGGCGACAGTGCCGAAGGTGCCCTTGTGGGCGTCGGGGGCGCGTTGTGGGAGGCGAGGAATGAGGATCGCTTCGGGCTGGGGCATGAGAGGGGCCTGCGGGTTACGGGTTTGCCTGCTCGACCTTGACCTCGAGCCGGCCCAGCAGCGGGGCGAGTGCGACGAGGGGGTTCATGCCGCCGGTGTCGGCGAGCGGTGAGACGGAGAGGGTGATGTGGGTGGCGTCGAAGTGGAACGAGGGAGGGAGCGTGGCGTCGAGATCGACCCAGGTGGGTTTGCCGTCGACCTCGATGAGGGCCTGCGCCCACATGTGGTAGCCGAAGATCGCCTTGGAGCCGGCGAACGCGTCTGCGTAGATCAGGCCGGAAGCCACGCGTGCGGGGATGCCGTCGGCGCGGAGCATCGCGGCGAGGAGGCAGCCGTGCTCGGAGCAATCGCCCTGCTTGGAGCGGGCGACTTCGGAGGCGCTGGCGAATCCGACGCCCAGATCCTTCTTGGAGATATAGGTGTGCACAAAGTCGCGGAGCGTTGTGGCACGGGCGAGGGCATCGCCGGGTGCGGCCTTGGCGAGGGCCTCGTCCTTGAGGCGGATCACCTCGGGATCGTTGCTGTCCAGGGCGCTGCTGGCGGTGGTGTAGGCGGCGTTGGCGGAATCGACGGGGTCGGCGGGCGTGCCCGGGCCGGAGGTGGAGACACTCACGCGGGCGGAGCGGGCGTCGATGGGCTCGACCTTCTGCGCGCCGGTGTCCGGGAGGGCCGGGAACTCGCCTTCGGGGATCGAAAGGACGAAGCGGGCGTTGCGGATGGAGCGGGGCTTCTCGATCGGTCGGTCCGGCTTGACGAACGTGCGCTGCATCAGTTCCGGGGGATCGAGCTTGGCGAGGGCAAGGTCCTTGTCGGCGGCGAGGATGGTCATGGTGATGCCGCCGATGTCGGTGGTGGAGCGAACAGCGACGCCCCGCTCGTCGACGAAGGCGGTGGTGGCGATGTTGGGGACGGTGCTGATGGTCTGGGAGAGTTTGATCGCGGGGACGGTCTTCCCGAGGGCCTCAACGGTGGTGCGCTCGAGGACCTTGGCGGTGAGGATGAAGGGTTCGGGGCCGGTGGAGGGGTCGATGGTGCGGAGTTCGATCGTCTCGGCGCCGGCCTCGAGGCGCTTGGCGGTGAACTCCGCCGCGGCGGCGGGGGTAAGCCAGATGCCATCGGGGAGAGGGACGGTCGTCGTGGTGGGCTTGCCGCCGGGGATGGTGGTGACGACGGTGAGGTCGTCGGCGTTGTAGGTCCACGTGGTGGTGGTCGGCTTGGTGCCGAAGGCCTGGACGGACTTCATGGAGACGGGCTTGCCATCGATGGTCTCGACGAACTCGGTGGAAAAGCGCAGGGACATGACGGTGGCGCCGCGCTTGATCTTGAAGCGGGTGTCTGTGGTCGAGGTGATGCGGTCGCCGTCAGTTTTCTGGACGGTGTGCATGTAGCCGCTGCGCTGGCCGTCCATGTCGATGACGTACCAGAGATCGCTGTCCGGCGGCGCCGCGGAGAGGACGGAGGCCGGGAAGATCGCGAGGAGGATGGTGAGGAGGAGTCGCATCGGAAAGAGTAGGTGGCGACTAATCGAGGGGGGGCCGGGTTGGCCGGTGGCCCGGGTGGACGGATACCGTCGGGCGTGATCGATACGCATTGCCATCTGACGTTTCCGGATTTTGAGGGGAGGGTGGAAGAAGAGTTGGAGGAGGCCTCGCGCCTTGGCGTGACGGGGATGATCACCATCTCGACGACGGTGGAGGATGCGGCGCGGGCGCTGGCGGTGGCGAGGATGCACGAGCGGGTGTGGTGCGCGGCGGGGGTGCACCCGCTGTACGCGGACCAGGCGGGGCCATCGGTGGGGCACGACTGGGACGCGATGTACGCGGTGGCGAGCGATGCGCGGTGCGTGGCGTGGGGGGAACTCGGGCTGGACAACCACTACAAGGAGCCCGAAGCGCGTGTGCAGCGGGCGGTGCTGGAGGAGCAACTGGAGTTCATCCAGAAGTGTTCGCGCGGTGAGTGGCGGAGCAGGCAGGGGGGCGTGGCGATCCGGAAGCCGGTCGTGGTGCACTGCCGCGAGGCGTTCGACGACCTGATCCCGGTGCTGCGGGGAACGTCGCTGCCGCCGGAGCGGTTTGTCTTCCACTGTTTCACGGGGACGCCGGCGGATGTGCGGAAGGTGCTGGACTTCGGGGCGAGCGTGTCGTTCACGGGGGTGGCGACGTATCGCAACGCGGCGGAGGTGAAGGAGGCGGCTCGGCTGGTCCCGGCGGACCGGGTGATGGTGGAAACCGATGCGCCATTCCTGGCGCCCGATCCGATGAGGGGGAGGCGGCCGTGCCGGCCGGCGTGGACGCGGTACGTGGCGGAGTCGCTGGCGGCGACGAGGGGGGAGGGATTCGACGCGTTCCACGAGCAGGTGAACCGGAACACACGGGCGTTCTTCGGGGTGGATGCGAGGTAGGTGGGCGCGGCGGATTGGCCGCCGCTGCTATGCTGCGGACCGATGCTGATCACGCTCGCCGCATGGCTGCACACGCTCGACCCGTTTCTCGTGAGGTTCACGGATTCCTTCGGGATCCGGTGGTATGGCCTGGCGTACCTTGCCGGGTTCGTGGTGGCGTACCTGATCATGCGGGGGCTGGCGAAGCGGGGGTTGATCCTCATTCCCTACGAGCGAGTGGGGGATGCGTTGATGTGGCTGATCGCGGGGGTGCTGGTGGGCGGCCGGCTGGGGTATGCGCTGGTGTATCAGCGGTCGCTGTTCGTGGAGTTCTCGAGTTCGCCGCCGTGGTGGGGGCTGCTGGCGATCAACCACGGCGGGATGGCGAGCCACGGGGGGATCGTGGGGGCGATCCTTGCGTCGTGGCGGATCTCGCGCGGGTGGAAGGGAGCCGATGGGCAGGTGCACGGCCGCTGCACGATGCTGCACCTGCTGGACGTGATCGGGCTTGTCTCGCCGTTCGGGCTGCTGTTCGGGCGGTTGGCGAACTTTGTCAACGGCGAGTTGCTGGGGCGGATCATGTCGAAGCCGGGCGTCGAGGGGCCGTGGTGGACGGTGCAGTATCCGCAGGAGTTGAGCGGGTGGGTGGCCCCGGGTCTGCCGCCGGAGGGGCACACGCCGGTGTTGTCGGTTGAGCAGCAGGCGGAGTTGTGGGCCCTGGTGCGAAAGAGCGCGTTGCCGAACCAGACGTTCGGTCAGGCGGTGAATCACCTGATCGAAACGGCGGGGCGGCACGCGGCGGAACTCAAGCCGCTGCTGGCCTCGCGGGTGCCGTCGCAGTTGCTGCAGGGGGCGGCGGAGGGGCTGGTGCTCGGTGCGGTGGTGTGGATGGTGTGGTACAAGCCGCGCAAGCCGGGGGTTGTCGCGGGAGTCTGGCTGGCGGCGTATGGGGTGTTGCGGGTGGTGACGGAGATTTGGCGACTGCCGGACCCGCAGTTTGTCGGGGCGGATGCTAGGCCGTACGGGCTCAGCCGCGGGCAGTGGCTCAGCGTGGTGATGGTGGTGGGGGGGCTGGGGCTGCTGTGGTACAGCCTGACGCGGGCGAACGCGGCGGTGGGCGGGTGGTGGCGCGGGAAGGAACGGGCGGCGGCCTAAGGTGTGCGTCACGGCCAGGAGATGCAAGATCCATGAACATTCTGGTGACCGGCGGTGCGGGGTACATCGGGTCGCACGCGGTGCAGCGGCTGGTGCGCGATGGGCACCGGGTGGTGGCGCTGGACAACCTTTTCCGCGGGCACCGCGAGGCGATCAACCTGATCGCGAGCGGGGCGGGAGGGAGGCTGACGTTCGTGCAGGGTGACGTGGGTGACCGGGGGCTGGTGGACCGGGTGCTGAGGGAGCACGGCATCGAGACGGTGATGCACTTTGCGGCGCTGGCGTACGTCGGCGAGAGCGTGAACGAGCCTCTGCGGTACTACAGGAACAACGCGGCGGCGTCGCTGGTGCTTCTGGAGGCGTGTGCCGGCGCGGGCGTGGGACGGGTGGTGTTTTCCAGCACGTGCGCGACGTACGGCGAGCCCGCGGCGGATCGGATCCCGATCGCGGAGACGTGCCCGCAGTCGCCGATCAATCCGTACGGCTGGTCGAAACTGCACGTGGAGCACATGCTGCGGGATGTGCACGCGCAGGCGCGGCGGCAGGGGCGTGCGTTTGCGTACGCGGCCCTGCGGTACTTCAACGTGGCCGGGAGCGACCGGACCGGGTTGATCGGGGAGCACCACGAGCCGGAGACGCACCTGATCCCGGTGGTCCTGCAGGTGGCGCTCGGGCAGCGCGAGAAGGTGACGATCTTCGGAACGGATTATCCGACGCCCGACGGCACGTGCATCCGGGACTATGTGCACGTGGAGGACCTGGTCGATGCGCACGTGGCGGTGATGGGATCGCTGGATCCGGCGAAGGACGAGAGCGGGCGGGTGTACAACCTGGGAATCGGGCGGGGGTACTCGGTGCGGGAGATCATCGGGGCGTGCGAGCGGGTGACAGGGAAGCGGATCGCGGTGGTGGAGGGCGACCGGCGCGCGGGGGATCCGCCGGCGCTGTACGCGGACCCGAGGAAGATCCAGAGGGACTTGTCGTGGCGGGCGTCGATCACGGATCTGGACGAGATCGTCGGCTCGGCGTGGCGGTGGTTCGAGAAGCACCCCCGCGGCTACGGGAGGGAATAGGGTGGTGAAGAGGGACGGGGGCGTGGCCCGCCACTATCGTTGTGGCGGGAGCAGACCCATCGAGCACAACGGCCTCACCATCGCGATCAGTCCCTACCACCTCACGACGCGTGAGGAGCCGGCGATGGCCGCGCTGCTGCTGGCGGATCGGGCGGTCACACTGCTGCCGGTTCCGGAGGGGTTTGTGGGCGGGATGGAGGGTCCGGGCCGTGGGCAGATCCGGGAGGCGGTGGAGCACTCGCCGCGGTTCCTGCGGCTGATGGAGTCGTGGCGCTGGACGATGCCGCTGTGGCGGGCGGGCGTGCTTGCGTCGACGGTTGGGGTAGAGGACACCGCGGATGAGCCGCGGGAGGTGTGGGACGAGTTGTCGGGGGACGAGCGGTGGGGGCCGGTGAGGGCGCTCATCCGGCCGACGCTGTTCGAGAACCCTGAGTTGCACCTGGACATGCTGTGCGGGGATCTGCTCAAGGGCGGGCCGGACCCGGGGATCGGGCTGCTGCTGACGGCGGGGCTGGACCGGTTTGCCGCAAGGCACGGAGCGATCGTTGCGCGGGCGGGCTTCGAGACCGGGTGCGGGTCGGTAACGCAGCGGGCCGAGGCGCTGATGGCCAGGCGAAGGGCGGCGGTGGCCGTTCCGGTGTTGCTCAGAGCAAGTGGTGCGATGGTGCTCCGGGCAAGGCGGGTGCTGGCGGGGGAACTGGCCGCGTTGCGGGGGGCGATTGCGGCGGGAGTGGCGGGGGATCCCGGCGCTGTCGCGGGGCTGGCGGACGCCGCGGCGGAGTACGCGCGTGCTTTTGAGCGGGTGAGGGCGCAGTTCATTGGTGACGATGATGACGGCGAGCGGGTGCTTGATGGGTTCGTAAGCCTGTCGCTCGTGCACCTTCCATTGGAGGCGGCGGTGCGGTCGTGCCTGACCGCGGCGAGAGCCCTGGCGGGGCGTCAGCGGGGGGCGGCGCTTGAGGCTGGCCCGACAGGCGAGGAGCGGGGAGAGGGGTTTCTCGCGATGGTGGTGCGGAAGATGAACATCCGGCCTGAGCCGCCGCACGGCGGGGGCGCCGCGGCCGGGAGGGGAGCGGTGCGATGAGCGGTCGTGCCGCACAGCCACGGGAGAACCGTCTCGCGAAGGAGACGAGTCCGTACCTGCTGCAGCACGCGCGCAATCCGGTCGACTGGTACCCGTGGGGGGACGGGGCGATCGCGGCGGCGCGGGAGCGAGGGGTGCCCATTTTTCTGAGTGTCGGGTACTCCACGTGCTACTGGTGCCACGTGATGGAGCGGGAGTCGTTCGAAGACGAAGCGACGGCGGCGGTGATGAACGAGCGGTTCGTGTGCGTAAAGGTCGACCGGGAGGAGCGGCCCGATGTCGACGACATCTACATGAACGCGGTGCAGGTGCTGACCGGGCGCGGCGGGTGGCCGATGAGCGTGTTCCTTGAGCCGGGATCGCTGCGGCCGTTCTTTGCCGGCACGTACTTCCCGCCGGAGGATCGGCACGGTCTGCCGAGTTTTCGACGGGTGCTCGTGGGGATGTCGGATGCGTGGAAGCAGAAGCGGGGAGAGGTGATCGAGCAGGCCGAGAGCGTGGCTCGGGCCGTTCGAGAGAACCTCGCGGCCGCGGCGGCGCCGCGCCAGATCGGTCGCGAACAGGTGGCGCAGGGCGTGTCGATGCTGCTGCGGATGCACGATCCGGTGAACGGCGGGTTTGGGGGAGGGGGCGACGGCGGGGGGGGGCCGAAGTTCCCGCAGCCGTCGTACCCGGAGTTTCTGCTGGCGTTCCGCGGGTTTGCGGGGGATGAGGCGACGCGGAATGCGGTGGATGCGGCGGTGCGGCTCACGCTGGACAAGATGGCGATCGGGGGGATGAACGACCAGGTGGGGGGTGGGTTCCACCGGTATAGCGTGGACGGACGCTGGATCGTGCCGCACTTCGAGAAGATGCTGTACGACAACGGCCAGCTCGCGGAGGTGTATGCCCGCGCGGCGAGAGAGTACGGCGACGGCTTCTACCGGCGCATCGTGCGGCGAACCCTCGACTACGTGCTGCGGGAGATGACCTCGCCCGATGGAGCGTTCTGCAGCGCGCAGGACGCCGAGGTGAATCACAGGGAGGGACAGAACTACCTGTGGACCATGGAGCAGATGGCCGCGGTGCTCGGTGAAGAGGACGCGGCGTTCGCAGCACGGGTATACGGGGTGTCGCGGGGTGCGAACTTCAAGGATCCGCACCACCAGGACGAGCCGGCCTCGAGCGTGCTGTACCTGGTTGATCGTCCGGAGCGGGTCGCGGAGTCGCTGGGGATGACCGAGGCGGCGCTGCTCGAGCGGCTGGACGCCGTGAATGGACGCCTGTACGCGGCGCGGGCCCGGCGCGATCAGCCGTCGCGGGACGACAAGGTTCTGGCGGGGTGGAACGGGCTGATGATCGCGGGGATGGCGGTCGGGGGCTCGGTGCTGGAGGATCGCCGGTACATTGATGCCGGCGCCAGGGCGGCGGATGCAGTGTTGCGGCTGCTCGTGGTGGAGATGGATGGGGAGCCGACGCTGATGCGGTCCTATCGCGCGGGGACGGCCAAGATCCCGGCGTTCCTCGACGACTACGCGTACGTGATCCACGGGCTGATTGAACTGCACCGGGCGGGGCATGATGAACGTGAGCGATACCTGCGCGAGGCGGTCGCCCTGACGAAGCGAGCGGGAGAGCTGTTTGGTGATTCGGATCGGGGCGGATACTTCGACACCCGGGCCGGGCAGGGGGACCTGTTCGTGCGGGCGAGGTCGACGTACGACGGGGCGGTTCCGAGCGGCGTCTCGGTGATGCTGCACAACCTGCTCGACCTGCACGAGATTCTGGGGGGTACGGAATACCTGGATGCCGCCGCGGGGTGCATGGCATCGGTGAGCGCGGCGGCGGCCCAGTCGTCGGTGGGGAGCGTGAACTCAACGCGGGCGCTGCTGAGGATGCTGACGGCGCCGGGGACCGCGGCCGCCCTTCAGGCGGCGCTGAACGGGGCCGAAACGGCCAAGGCGGCGGCGGGCGGCGCCCCCGATGGCGCGGTGGAGGTGCTCGCGGCGGTCGAGCGTCTCGCGGTTGGTGAGGGTCACGAGGGAGCGGCGGGGACTGTCCTCAAGCTGCGGGTTGCGGAGGGGTACCACGTGACTGCGGCGGATCCCGGGCCTGGTGGAAAGGACCTGATCCCGCTGCGTGTGTTCATGGTGGGTGGGAGCGGGTACGCGGTCTACGCCGACTATCCGGAGGGAGCACCCTACGGGCCGAATGGGGATCTGCGGGTGTACAGGGGCGAGGTCACGCTGCCGATCGTGATCGAACGAACCGGCGAGGTGACGGGGCGGCCGTTGATCGCGGTGCGGTACCAGGCGTGCACGGAGACAGAATGCCTGGTGCCGGTAGCGGTGGAGTTGGATATCGCGATCGATCGCCAGTGACGGCGGTCAGGCTTTTGCCGGGGGCGATGCCGCGGGCTGGGCCGCCTGGTCGGTGGGTGCGGTCGGGGCCGGGCCGGCGCCCTTGCCGGCGGGGACCCTGATCGTCGTGGTGCAGTTGCGGCAACGGACCGTCTTGCCGCGGGAGGAGTGGGGCACAATGAGGACGCGCCGGCACGTCAGGTTCGGGCACATGATGCGGACATTCTCGTCCATGGGATGACCTCCAGTGAGGCATCGGCAGGGCGAGGGCGGGTCTTCATCGATGGGCACGATGGAGGGCGGCGGAAGGTCGGGTGGCGCAGGACTATCGTCCGTGCGGCTGGTTATGGGGCGGGCGGGAGCGCCGGCGGCGCGGGAGCGATCGTGGAACATCGAACCAACACGACCGGCGAGTGCGCGGCGGTTATCGGGCTGCAATGGGGCGACGAGGGGAAGGGGAAGCTGGTCGACCTGCTCGCGCCCGACTACGCGGCCGTCGTCCGGTACAACGGCGGCGCCAACGCGGGGCACTCCGTGGTCGTGGGCGGGGAGCGGTACGCGCTGCACCTGGTTCCTTCCGGGATCCTGTACCCCGACAAGCTCGCGGTGATCGGCAACGGGGTCGTGGTGGACCCGGAGGTGCTGCTCCGGGAACTGGATGGCCTGGCTCAGCGGGGAGTCGACGTGTCGGGACTTGTGCTCTCGGACCGCGCCCACGTTGTCATGCCCTACCACAAGGCCGAGGACGAGCTCCGGGAACGGGTTCTCTCCTCCGCGCAGTACGCGACAAAGGAACAGACGACCGGGCGGTCGATCGGGACAACCAAGCGGGGTATCGGCCCCTGCTACGCGGACAAGGCGCAGCGGGCCACCGCGATCCGTGCCGGTGACCTGCTGAGGCCGGAGGTGCTGCGCCGAAAGGTGGAACTGGCGTGCGCGATCAAGAACGCCATGCTGCGAGGCCTCGCCGCGGACGATGAGGCGCCCGAGTTCAAGCCAGCGGAACTGATCGCCTGGGCGTCGGGGCTGGGGAAACGCCTGGAGCGGAATATCAAGGACACGACCTACCTGCTGCACGACCTGCGGTCGCAGGGGAAGCGGGTGCTCTTCGAGGGGGCTAACGCGGCGATGCTGGACGTGGACCACGGGACCTATCCCTACGTGACGAGTTCCTCGTGCACGGCCGGGGGGATTCCGGCGGGGACCGGTGTGCCGGGATCCGAGATCTCCAGTGTGCTTGGCGTGGTCAAGGCCTACTCGACGCGGGTGGGGAACGGCCCCCTCGTGACCGAGTTGTTCGACGAGACCGGCAACCGGATCCGCGAGCGCGGGCGGGAGTTCGGAACGACGACGGGGCGGCCGCGGCGCGTGGGGTGGCTGGACCTGGTGGCGGTGAAGTACTCGGCGATGCTGTCCGGGGCTTCGGGTCTGGCGGTGACGCTGCTGGATGTGCTCGCGGGGCTGCCGACGCTTCGGGTCTGCACCGAGTACCGCGTTGGCGGGCGGACGACGGACCGGTTCCTGCCGGACGGCGACCTGCTGGAGGGCGCCGAACCGGTGTACACCGATGTCGCGGGGTTCGAGGAGGACATCGGGGGCGTCCGGTCGCGTCGAGACCTGCCGCCCGCGGCGAAGGTCTACCTGGACCTGATCGAGCGGATGGTCGGAGTCCGGGTCGCCATGGTCGGGGTCGGGCCCGAGCGGTCGCAGACGATCCGGGGCTAGCCGGGCCGTATGATCGCCCTCGTGGTGAACCTGGGCGTTGCCGCGGCGTAGGTGTGAAATCCGGCTCAGTCTGATTGGAAGAAAGCGAGCATGAACGCCAGCGCGGTCGCAGACAGTCCACCGACCAGCCCGTTTGCGGCGGACCGTGACGCCCTGAAGATCGTGGACGCCATGCGGCGACGCGATCCGGTGGCGGATCCGCTGGCGTGTATCGGTGATGTCCACCCGGGCCGGATCCCCCGCCACATCGCGATCATCATGGATGGGAACGGCCGGTGGGCCGAGGCGAGGGGCTTCCCGCGGGTGTTCGGACACCGGAACGGGGCCGCGGCAGTTCGGACTGTGATCAACGAGTGCCGGCGACTCGGGGTGGAGGTCCTGACGCTGTATTCATTCTCGCTGGAGAACTGGAAGCGACCCGCGGACGAGATCGGCTCGCTGATGCAGTTGTATGAGATGTACCTCGACGGTGAACGGGAGGCGCTGGTCAAGGCGAACGTGAAGTTCAGGCAGATCGGGCGGCGCGAGGGGCTCCCCGCGGAGGTACTGGGAGCGGTGGACCGCCTGACCGAGGCGACCGCGGCCAACACGGGGCCGACCTTGTGCGTGGCGGTGAACTACGGCGCGAGGGCGGAGATTGCCGACGCTGCGCGAGCGATCGCGGAGAAGGTCCGGCGCGGCGAGTTGGCCGCGGAGAGCGTCGATGAATCGACCGTTTCAGGGCACCTGTACACGGCAGGGCTGCCGGATCCGGACCTCCTGATCCGGACGGCGGGCGAGATGCGGGTGAGCAACTACCTGCTGTGGCAGATCTCGTACGCCGAACTGCACGTGACCCAGACTCTCTGGCCCGACTTCGGCGTGGCGGAGCTGCACGCCGCGATCCGGGATTTTGCCTCCCGGCGTCGGCGATTCGGCGGTCTGGATCAGACGGCGGGCGGCCACACGGGCGGCGCGTGATCGGCTACATTCTGGCCCGTGCTTAAGCACCGACTGATGATGGGACCGCTCCTGATCGCGCTGGCGATCATGGGGTTGTGGCTTGACGATCGCCTGACAACGCTCGCCGCGCCCGCGGCGCTGCGGCCGTTCCTGCAAGACGGTGGGAACTGGCCCCCGGGGACGGTGGTCTTCCTTGTCATGCTGGCCGTGAGTTTTTTCTCATCGCGCGAAATGGCGAGGATCCTGCGGGACAAGGGGATCGCGGGAAGCAAGCGGATCATCACGACCGCGGCGATCGCGGGGCTGCTGGTGTCGTGCGTGGTGCCTTCGGGCACCGACGGGATGACGGCCGTCGCGATCGTCAGCACAACGGCGGTTGCGTTGCTGGTCCTGTCGGTTGCCTTCTACTCACGGCACAAGTCGACGCAGGGTGTCGTCGCCGCGACCGGCGGGGTGATGCTGGCATTCGTCTACCTGGGGCTGATGTTCGGGTTTCTGCTGGCCATCCGTCGCCAGCACTCGGCCTGGGTGCTGCTGTGGGTGGTGCTGACCACCAAGTCGAGCGACATCGGGGCGTTCGCGGCGGGGATGACCGTCGGGCGGAACAAGCTGATTCCCTGGCTGAGCCCGGGGAAAACCTGGGAGGGGCTGGCCGGCGGGGTGCTGATGGCCGCCGGGATTGGGGCGCTGGGGATGTGGTTGCTGCACACGCTGGCCGGCGTTCACGTCCAGAGCGTGTGGTTCGGGGCCATTGCGGGAGCGACATTCGCGGTCGTCGGACAGGCGGGAGACCTGATCGAGAGCATGTTCAAGCGGGACGCAGGGCTGAAGGATTCTGGCGGGTCGATCCCGGGCTTCGGCGGCGTTCTGGACGTGATCGACTCGGTTTTGTTTGTCGCGCCCGTGGCTTTCTGGCTGTTGCGGGGTTCGACGATAGCCAACTGAGTTGAGCCCGCTAGAATCGAGCGGTTACCTTGCGGGTAAGTCGGGGGCCAGCCGGAGCGGTTGATGACGGTTACGTCGCAACTCCTTGAACTCTTTCGCGTCGATAAACAAGTCCGTGGTCTCCGCAGCCGCCTCGACGTTGCGGAGTCGTTCCTCACCCAGCAGACATCGCTGCTTGACGGGATGAGCACTCGCGCGGCGGCCATCGAGTCGCAGGCCAAGCACCTGCGGGCCGAGGCGGCCAACGCCGAAGGGGAGGCGAAGCGGCTCGACGCGAAGATCGCCGGCCTGCGTGAGCAGATGAACTCGGCCAAGACCGCGAAGGAGTACAACGCGTTCCTGACTGAGTTGGGAACGTTCAAGGATCAGAAGGACGTGCATGAGTCAGATGCCCTCGCCGCGATGTCGCGGATCGAAGAGCAGGACAAGGAACTCGCGACCATCCGCACCCAGATCACGGAACGCCAGGCAATCGCGGCGCAGGCCAAGACCGACCGTGATGCGAAGGAGGCGGAGATCCGGGAGCGGCTGGCGGAACTGACGAAGCAGCGGGCAACCCTCGCGAAGGCGATCCCTGCCGAAGCGCTGGTGGCCTTTGAGCAACTGGTCAAGTCCCGCGGCGACGAGGCGATGGCCTCCGTCGAGGTGATCGATCGGCGTGCGTACGAGTACTCCTGTGCGGCCTGCTTCATGACCCTGCCGGTCGAGACAGTTTCCTCGATCGTGTCCGGGAAGCTCACCCGGTGCGTCTCGTGCCACTGCATCCTCTATACGGAAGAGGAGATCGTGCGACCGAAGTCAGCCGCGAAGGGTTGATGCGTCGGTGGCGGCAGGTTGGGCGGGTTTCACCAGATCAGGCGTCTTCAAAGAGTTCCGACCGGCCCGCGTCGGGTCGGAGCGTTACGCCCAGGTGCGATGCGCCGGCGCGAGTCAGTGCGCGGCCGCGGCGGGTCCGGGCGAGGAAACCCATCTGGAGCAGGTAGGGTTCGACAACATCCTCCAGCGTGCCGGCGTCCTCGTTCATGGTGGCGGCAACGGCCTCAAGCCCGACCGGCCCACCCTCGTAGGTCGACGCAATTGTGCGGAGGTAGGCACGGTCGAGGTCGTCCAGGCCGAGGTTGTCGACCCCTTCGAGCCGCAACGAGTCCTCCACGATGAGCCCGGTGATGCGGCCGCCGCCCTTGACCTGGGCGAAGTCCCTTACGCGTCGGAGAAGGCGGTTGGTGATCCGGGGGGTGCCGCGGGAGCGCCGGGCGATGGTCTCCAGCGTCGCGTCCTGGTCCGCCGCGACGCCCAGGAGCGAGCAGGACCGCCGCAGGATGGTGAGCAACTCGCCGGGCTCGTAGAACTTCAGGTGGTGCGTAATTCCGAAGCGGGATCGCAGCGGGGCGCTGACCATGCCCGCGCGGGTGGTGGCGCCGATGAGCGTGAAAGGCTTGAGGGAGATCTGCACCGTGCGGGCGGAAAGGCCCGAGTCAACCGGGACGTCGATCCGGAAGTCCTCCATTGCGGGATAGATGAACTCCTCGACCGCCGCGGGCATCCGGTGGATCTCATCGATGAAGAGGACATCGCCGGCCTCGAGGCGCGTTAGGGCAGAGACCAGGTCCGTGGCCTTGGAGAGGACCGGGCCACCGGTGACGTGGACGCGGGTGCCCATTTCCCGGGCGATGACATGGGCGAGCGTCGTCTTGCCCAAGCCGGGAGGGCCGTGAAGCAGAACGTGCTCCATCGCCTCGCTCCGGTCGCGTGCCGCGCGGATCGCGATCGAAAGGCGCTCGATGAGATCCGTCTGGCCAACGTACTCGGCCATTGTGTCCGGGCGGAGGGAGCGTGCGTGGATTTCCTCCTCCGTGCGTGCGTGGGCCGAGACCAAGCGTTCCGTCGCCATGGGTGGGAGTCTATGGTGTGATGCCGCGGCGGGAGCGCCGGTCAGTTGGAGGTGCCGGGAGATGCAGCGGCCGGGGGCGTCGGCGGGGCGACCTCCGCGGGCTTGGACTCGCTCGCGGCGGTGGTGGGGGGAACGGGCTTGGCCTCCTCCTTCGGAGGGTCCTTTGGTGGACGGGGCAGCAGCGTCGGGGCGCAGGCGAGGTTGTACGCCGTCACGGCGGCACACGTCGAGGACTGACGCAGGTACTCGGGGATGGCACGGGCCATCGTGTCGTTCTGCGTGTGCCAGCCGAACCCGTAATCGGCGCGGCCGACTTCATCCCAGAAGAAGCCGGGGACGCCCGCGGCGATGAACGAGGCATGGTCGGATGATCCGCCTCCGGCGCGGGTGGACATCCTCGCGATGGTGCGGACGTTCACGGTCATCGGCTTGTCGTCCGAGCTATCGATGAACACGCCGTTGATGGGCGCGGTAGCTGCGGCGAGCATGGGGATCATCGATTCGGTGGCGGCAAGGCCGCCCTCGTAGTTCGTCCCGCCGTCATCAACGAAGACGGCGGAGATTCGCTCGAGTTCGTCCTCGTGCTTCTTGATGTAGCCCCGGGAGCCGAGGAGGCCCTGCTCCTCGCCGGTCCAGAGGATGAAGCGGATCGTGCGCTTGGGCTTGGCGCCTGCGGCCATGAGCAGGCGGGCGGCCTCGAGCGTGACGGAGGACCCGGTGCCGTTGTCGGTGGTGCCCTGGGAGCCGGGGCCGTTCCACGAATCCAGGTGAGCCGACACGATCACGACTTCGTCTGGACGCTCGGTTCCCGGGATCTCGGCGATGGTGTTGTAGACCGGGATCGGCCCGGCGGTGAAGGTGTTCGGACAGTTGAACTCGGCGAGGATGTCCTCGCCGTCGGCGAGGCGGGAGTTCATGTAGTCGTAATCGCTCAGGCGGACGATTACCTCGACATCCGGCGGGATGTTGGCGGCATCGAGGCTCCGCCAGTTCGGCGCGGCCGAGGTCCACACACGTTCATCGCGCGATGTGGAGATGAAGCCGCTGATCCCGGCGAAGAGCACACGGTCGTCGGGCGGGAGAGTGGCGGGGTCGATCTTCTCTTCGGCGACCTTCTTACGGACCTCGTCGCGGTGGCGGTAACGGGCGTCCATCGCCGGGCGACCGGCGCGGATGCCGCCGGCGGAGGTGATCGGGGCGGAGCGGAGGAGCAGCCATGCGCCCGGCAGGCGGTCGGCGATGGACGCGTAGTCCTCTTCGGTCTCGGGCATCCACAGCACGGGTCCGCGTGCCGGGCCGTTCGTGCCGGCGGCCCAGGCGAGCGTGGTGAACTCAAGGTCACGGAGCGT
This sequence comes from Phycisphaeraceae bacterium, assembly GCA_019636655.1. Classification (NCBI taxonomy): domain Bacteria; kingdom Pseudomonadati; phylum Planctomycetota; class Phycisphaerae; order Phycisphaerales; family Phycisphaeraceae; species Phycisphaeraceae bacterium. The sequence continues at coordinate 81,328 of JAHBXB010000005.1, forward strand.
GCGGATCTCGGTGGTTTCCTCGCCGTTGCGGGTGCGTCGCGTTTCGGCGAGCAGTTTTCCGGTGGAGGGTCCGCGGTCGAAGCGGACGGCGATCTCCCCCCAGTCCTCGATCTGACAGTTGGTCAGTCCCCAGGAGGCGAACTGGTCCCTGGCCCACAGGTTGGCCTTTTCCGCGTTGGTCGATCCGGTGAGCCTCGGTCCGATCTGGGTGCACAGGTAGGTCAGGTGATCCATGACCTCGTTGCGGTTCACGCCCTCGTCGATAATCCTCGCAACGGTTGCGGGGTCGCCCATCGGGATTTCGGGGGCGGACTGGGGCTTGCCATCGACATAAGCGGTGTAGCTCTTCGCTACAGGCAGGAGCGAGAGTGCCGGGGTCGCGGTTGCCTCGGTCGCCGCCGTCGGTGCCGCCGATGAGTCGTGGCTGCGGCAGCCTGCGGGAATCGCCAGGGCGATCACCGCGGCGACGCGGAGGCCGGATGGGTGCAGGGTGTGGGTTGGACGGAAGCCGGGCATGCGCGGAATCCTGCGGGCCGGGCCCGCCGGCCGAACAATCAGCGCGGCGGAAAGCCCAAGACAGGATACCGCATTCCGGCATGTTCTGATGCGGATCCGGCTGCTATCGGCCGCTGGTGTCCGTGGGGAGACCCTTGGATCGCCAGAGTTCAAAGAGCTCCTCCGGGTTGATCGGTTTGGCGATCCGGCCTTCGCCGAGGCTTGAGCGGATCATCTCACCCTGCTCGGTGTAGACCGTCTCCAGCGGCATCGCGTCATCGCGGAACTCCGTGGTGATCGCCCACGCCCCCGCGTTCGCCGGGGACCGGGCGAGCGTGTCGCGCCTCAGGGAGATCGTCTCGGTGGCGCTTCGATAGGTGTAGAAACCGAAATCGGCCGAGGCCTTGGACCGGATCAGCAGTTGCGGAAGCGAGTAGGCCTCGAACTGACTGAGGTAGGCCTCACCCTGCAAGAAGGGCTTGACGATGCGGGCGGGCTGCCCGGACTGTTCGACAGAGACGGTCATGTCGTTGTTGTTCCGAGCCCCGATTTCGGTCCACTTGGCGAGGTCCTTGCCGTTGCGGTCCCGCTGTGTCATCTGGAGGGACCATGCCTCCTCCTTCCGGTCCGGACTCATGAAGTAGGTCGCGTAGGTGTCAATGAACCGCTCGCCGTCGATGATCCGGATCTTGAGGCGGGCCAAGAACCCCTCCTGCTGATCCTCGCGGGAGAAACTGCCCGGGTTCTTTCGGATGTCGAGTTCGCCCCGTTTCCCGGCCCAGAAGCGCACGCCGCGGTAGCCGATTTCTTCGGCATCTCGGGGAGAGCCGCCGGCAGAGGGACGGAAGAGGCGGTACCAGCGCTCCTTGCCGTCACAGACCGCGCGGTAGTCCTCGGGGGTCAGGCCGGCCAGGAAGGCGGCGCCGGTCTTAACCGCCGCGGAACGGGAGGCGGCGAGCTGGGCGGGGTCGGTGAACTTCGCCGTGGCAAGGCAGGTCTCGTACGCCTGCCTGGCCTTGCGGAAAGCGGGCTCGGTCGTGATGAGTTCGAAGACGACAAACTGGGTGTCCGAGGGCTTGAAGATGGTGTAGCCCTTGACGATGCGAGGGGCGTTGGTGCTCCCCGGAGGTGGGGGGGTTGCGATGTAGAACCGCTCGCACGGCCCGGCGTCGAGGGTGAGGTTCTCAGCCCGGTCGAGGATCTCGGCCTCGGTTGAGAGAACCCTGGTCTGCTGTGGATCCGTTACACCGACTGAGCCTTGAAGAAGGGCGATTGTCTGGTCGGCGGATTCCTTGATGGTCGCCTTGGGGTTGCTGGTCTTGGGTGTCTGGATATTGAGGATCCAGGTTCGGCTCTTCTCCTCGGGGAGGACTTGGACGGACTGGCGATCACCGATGCGGTCAGATTGGACCGTGGTCCCGGCGGGCAGATACATGGTCAGCCCGACCGATTCGAGGCGGAAGGGGTCATCGGCCAACTCGATTGGGCTTGGATCGGCGGTGGTAACCGGCTGGGGGGTTGTGCGGGTCGGTGCGGCGGCGGGCCGGTTGGGAACGGTGACCCCTTGCTGGGCACGAGCCTGGGCGCCGGCAACCCCAAGGGCGAACGCGGCAAGCAGGGCTGCGGGAACTCGACGGAGCGTATTCTGGTGGGTGTTCATCGGTGGATCCCTCCACAGGTGTGGTGTGCTGGGGGCGTCCCTGGGAGGTCTCGGGTTGGCCCGCGCACCGTACATTGTTGGCGGCCGGGGATTCGGTCACTCGACACTGCTTCCATCGACCAACACCCCGTCGGCCCTTCTCACGGGAGTGCGCAAGATGGCGTGCGGGAGGGAGTTGACTCGGCGAGGGAGGGCTGTACCCTTACCGGCTTGTTCCCGCTCGGCCGTTTCGGGCCTGAGGAGAGCGAGCATCCGCACGGAAGGTTCCTGAAGATTCGCATCGCGGATCGAACGGATCGCCCGGCGGAGCCTGAGGAGTCAGGCGATTGTTGAGGGCGAACGATTCGCCCGTCCGGCGTGCGTGCCCGGCCAAAGAAGCCCGGGAAAGTGTGCCGGTTGTGGTGTCGTCGGGTTCTTTGAGAACAGCACATCGGGCCCCCGCGGGGGGAGCGTCGAGCAAGGACGGGCGTTATGACCGGCGGACGAATCCGAATTCGAATGGAAGCCTACGACCACCTCGCCCTGGATCTTTCGGCGAAGGAAATCGTGGATCACGCCAAACGCACGAACGCGAAGGTGGCGGGCCCGATCCCGCTCCCGACCCGGATCGAGCGGTACACCGTGCTGCGTTCGCCGTTCATCGACAAGAAATCCCGCGAGCAGTTCGAGATCCGCACCCACAAGCGCATCATCGACATCATCGAGCCAAACGCCCGCACTGTCGAAGCCCTCAACCGCCTCGTCGTCCCCGCGGGCGTTTTCGTCAAGATCAAGGCCTGATTCGAGTTCCGGCTGCCCCAACGGGCGGCCGGTTGTGTTTTACGGAGTTGAGTTCACACAAGACTTCCTCTGCCGGCGGCCCGGAATGGCCCGCACGAACGGCACGAAGCGTCCCCAGCCCTCGGCCGCGGCGGTCCAAGGGTGAACGGGAATGTCGGATGGCGGTTACGCGATGGGCATTTCACTGCTTGGCACCAAGGTTGGCATGACGCGGGTCTTTGACGAGGCCGGCAACTCGGTCCCCGTGACGGTGATCCAGGCCGGGCCGTGCGTGGTGACGCAGATCCGCACCGCCGATGCCGACGGTTATTCCGCGGTGCAGATCGGATTCGGCGAGATCAAGGCACGGAACTCGACGATCCCGGAGATCGGGCACGACGCCAAGGCGGGCACGGATCCCAAGCGGACGCACCAGGAGTTCCGGGTGCCTGCCGAGGAGGCCTCCAAGTACACGCTCGGCCAGACGCTGACGGTCAAGGAGTTCGAGGGCCTGCCGTACGTCGACGTCATCGGGACCAGCAAGGGCAAGGGGTTCCAGGGGACGATGAAGCGGCACAACTTCAAGGGCATGTTTGCCAGCCACGGCACCGAGCGAAAGCACCGGGCGCCGGGCTCGATCGGCAGCCACGCCTCGAACCGCGGCTTCGGCGGCGGTCTGAAGAAGGGCAAGCGCATGTCCGGCCACATGGGGGCCGAGCGGGTGACCACCCGATCCCTCGATGTGGTGAGGGTGGATGCGGAAAACGGATTGATTTTGGTGAAGGGGCCGATTCCGGGTCCCAACCGGGGTATTGTTACGGTCCGCACGGCGGTCCGCCTGAATCGCAGCAAGGCGAAGAAGGTGGCCGACGCGGCGAAGAAGTGATCCTGAGTCTGGGGGGTGGGGAGGCCGGGCCCGCGTGTGAGTGGGAACGGTCAGCGGAGTTTCCGCCACTCGGCAGCGTGCCGGGTTGGCGGGTCCGGAAGGTCAACGCGGAGCCGCGGGGCGACGCGATCGAAACCGCCGGACGCAGACATGCAGCGTGCACCATCACCGGCTGACCGCCGGGATGGACAGGACTGCCGAGTCGATTCCTTCCTCCCGCATGTGTGACGCGGGTGCGGCGGATAGGCGAGGACCCGGGTGGCGCGTGCCACGCGGTGATCGAAGGCGTCGGGCGAGGTAAGACAGATGATTGTCCCCGTCATCAACATGAAGGGCTCGGAGGTCGGGAAGCTGACCATCAACGAGCAGGATCTGGGCGGCCAGATCAACGCATCGCTGATCAAGCAGGCGTACGTGCGCTACCACGCGAACACGCGCCAGGGCTCGTCTAAGACCAAGAACCGTCACGAAGTCGAGGGCTCTACCCGGAAGCTGTACAAGCAGAAGGGGACCGGCAGCGCCCGGCACGGCGACCGCAAGGCCAATATCTTCCGCGGCGGCGGCCACGGGCACTCCAAGAAGAAGGTCCGTGAGGACTTCCGGCTGGACATGCCCAAGAAGATGCGCCGCAAGGCCAACCGCAACGCGTTGCTGGCCAAGCTGGTGGACAACGAGGTGCGGGTCATCGATTCGATGAGCTTCGCGGAGCCGAAGACCCGCGCGTTCGTCGACTTCCTGAGCGCGATCAAGGTCGACCGCTCGGCGCTGGTCGCGATCAACGCCACGAACGACAACGCCCGCCGCTCGGCGAAGAACGTGCAGGACGTGAAGGTCTGCAACGCCGGGTCGCTCAACTGCTTCGACCTGCTCAACCACCGTTACCTGGTTATCGCCAAGCAGGATCTGGAGGCGTGGCTTGGTGGGCCGAGCTCCCAGACGACGAAGGTGGCGAAGGTCTCGCCCATGGGGCGAGAGGCCGCTCCGGCGGCCCCCGCGGCCAATCGCCGTGATCCACGCAGGAAGGAGAAGGCCTGATGAACGCGACGTACGTCGTCAAGCGTCCGCTGGTCACCGAGAAGAGCACGTTCGAGATGAACGAGCTCAAGCGGTTCGCCTTCGAGGTTGACCGGCGCGCGACCAAGACCGAGATCAAGCAGGCCGTCGAGTCGCTGTACAAGGTCCGGGTCGTCGGCGTGAACACGCAGGTCCGCAAGGGCAAGCAGCGCCGGCTCCGCTACGGGCTGGTGCACGAGTCCGACACGAAGAAGGCGATTGTCCGGCTTCACCCAGAGGACACCATCGAGTTGTTCTGATCCGGCCCCTACGGCCATTAGCACACGAGACACGCGATGCCGATCAAGACCTACAAACCAACGAGCGCCGGACGCCGATTCGCATCGGTGAACGCGCACGCCGAGGTCACGAAGAAGACCCCCGAGAAGTCGCTGCTGCGCCCCAAGACCAAGTCGGGCGGCCGCAACCACTCGGGCAAGATCACCGTTCGGGGACGCGGCGGCGGCGCGAAGCGGAACTACCGCATGATCGACTTCCGCCGGCACGACCGGGACGGGATCGTGGGCACGGTGGTCGGCGTCGAGTACGACCCCAACCGGTCGTGCCACATTGCCCTGATCCGGTACGCCGACGGCGTGAAGCGGTACATCCCCTCCCCGATGGGCATCAAGGACGGCGACACGATCGTCTCCTCGGGCACCGGTCCGGTGGAGCCAAAGGTCGGCAACAACATGCGGCTGCGTGATGTCCCGACGGGTCTCGACGTGCACTGTGTCGAGCTGGCCCCCGGGCGCGGCGCCCAGATGTGCCGGTCGGCGGGCATGTACGCCAGGCTGACCAACCGCGAGGGCGGGTACGCGACGCTGGTTCTGCCGTCGGGCGAACAGCGGATGGTCCCGGTGGATTGCCGGGCGACCATCGGGCAGGTCGGCAACGCGGACCACCAGAACCGGAGGCTCGGCAAGGCCGGCCTGATGCGGCACCTGGGCTTCCGGCCGATCACCCGCGGCGTGGCGAAGAGCCACAACGCCCACCCGCTGGGCGGCGGCTCGGGCCGCAGCAAGGGCAACCGTCCGCCGTGCGGCCCGTCGGGCGTGCACGCCAAGGGCGGCGGCACCAGGAACCGCAAGAAGCACAGCAGCGACCTGATCATCCGTCGTCGGGTGAGCAAGCGTTACGGGCAGTTGAAGTAAGAACGAGTCCAGGGTCGCCGACAGGCGAATCAACCCCCGACCGGAGAAGGAACACCGATGGGCCGCAGTCTGAAGAAAGGTCCGTACGTCGACGAGAAGCTCTATCGGAAGATCGAGAAGCTGTCTCAGCAGGGCAAGCGCGAGCCCATCAAGACGTGGGCTCGCCGCTGCACGATCGTCCCCGAGTTTGTCGGGCACACCTTCAAGGTGCACAACGGCCGGATGTTCCTGGACGTGTACATCACGGAGGACATGGTCGGGCACAAGCTCGGCGAGTTCAGTGCGACGCGGACCTTCCGCGGCCACACGAACAAGAAGGAAGGCATCGTCGAGGGCCAGAAGTCCGCAGGGTGATCCGTTCAGGCAGGGCCCGGTTGAGCCGGGCGCAGGTACGCATTAGACAGGGGCACAGCCCGTGAAGATCCGAGGCGAAAAAGTCAGAGAGTTGATTGAGCAGAAGCAGGTCACGACCGAGCAGCTCGCCGCCGCGCTGGCGCGCAAAGGCCTGAGCCAGGGCCGGGCGCTCTCGGCGCTCAACAACTGGATCAAGGGCTGCGACCACCCGCGCTGCAAGATGGAGGATGCCTCCGTCCTCGCCCGCGAACTTGGCGCGACGGTCCCGTCGATCGTCCGCTTCACGAGCGTGTACAAGTACCACCGCGGCAGCCCGCGGAAGGTGAAGCTGCTCACGGACCTGATCCGCGGCAAGAAGATCGATGAGGCCATCAACAACCTGACGTTCACCACCAAGCGGGCGGCGATCGACGTCAAGAAGGCGCTGCTGGCGGCCCAGGCCGATGCCGAGCGTGCCGAGGCGGATGTGACGTCGCTGATCGTCGTTGACAGCCGCGTGGACAGCGGACCCGTGATGAAGCGGTTCCAGCCCAAGGACCGCGGCCGGGCCCACAACATTCTCAAGCGGATGAGCCACATCACGATCGGTGTGGAGGAGCGGAACTGATGGGACAGAAGACGCATCCATTCGGGTTTCGGGTCGGCATCACCGAGGCTCACAAGAGCCGCTGGTACGCCCCCAAGGCCCTCTACGGCGAGCTGCTTGTCGAGGACTACAAGATCCGCCGGTTCCTCGATCAGCGGCTCAACCGCCAGCCGCCCCACGCGGGCCTGTCGGACATCCACATCGAGCGCACCCGCGAGGAACTGAAGGTGATCGTCAAGACCGCCCGCCCCGGGCTGGTCATCGGCCCCAAGGGCGCCGAGGTCGAGCGGATCACCGAGGAACTGCAGTACATGACGGGGCGCAAGGTCGCGATCTCGATCCTCGAGATCAAGAACCCCGACCTGGACGCCCAGCTGGTCTCGGAGGGCGTCGCCGAGCAGATCCGCAAGCGGGCGAGTTTCCGCCGCGTGATCAAGATGAAGGCCGAGGCCGCGATGCAGGCCGGCGCGAAGGGCGTGAAGATCCAGATCTCGGGCCGCCTGGGCGGCGCCGAGATGAGCCGGTCGGTCGACGTCCGCCTGGGCTCGCTCCCGCTGAGCACGCTGCAGGCCAACATTGACTACGGGTTCGGCGAGGCCTTCACCACCTACGGCGCGATCGGCTGCAAGGTGTGGATCTACAAGGGTCTCTACGACGCGAAGGTTGAGGACGAGGCGGCCTCGAACGCCGCGGGTGGACGGGCGCGGGCCCGCGGCCGCCGGTAATGGCAGAGTGGACGAACCAGAACACGGACTAGGTAAGCGAGTTGGAGCCGACGCATGGCTTTGATGCCCAAAAGAGTGAAGTTCCGCAAGGAGTTCCGGCGAGTCCGGGACCGCAAGGCGACCAAGGGCAACTACGTCGCCTACGGCGACTACGGGCTGCAGGCCCTCGAGGGCACGTGGGTGCCCGGTCGGGTGCTGGAGGCCGGTCGCGTTGCGGCGCAGCACCTGCTCAAGCGCGAGGGCAAGCTGTTCACGCGGGTCTTCCCGGACAAGCCCATCTCCAAGAAGCCCTTGGAGACGCGAATGGGTACGGGCAAGGCCGAGGTAGATTACTGGGCGGCGCGGGTGCGGGCCGGGACGATCCTGTTCGAGATCGCCGGCGTGACCGAGGCGACCGCGCGGCAGGCGCTCGTCCGTGTGGCGGCGAAGATGCCGGTGCGGTGCCGGTTCGTGAAGCGGCGCGTCACCGTCTGACGCTGGCTGGCAAGGGAGGCTGCGAGCGAATCGGAGCCGGATGGATCGGAGCAGGACTCATGGCCAAGATCAAGACCGACATTCACGCGATGAAGGACGAGGAGATCGGCATCGCCGTCGAGCAGGCGAGGGCCCAGCTGGTGAAGCTGCGGACCCAGGCCGTGACGGAGAAGGTCGAGGACAACTCCCAGCTCGCGAAGAACCGGAAGGAAGTCGCCCGCCTGCTCACCGAGCGGCGCGCCCGTCAGATCAAAAAGAGCACCCGGGCCTGATCCGGGCGAAAGACAGAGAAAGCAGACATGCCCAGCAGCACGACCAGCAAAGCCGCCAAGAGCCCCGACGCCGTTCCGGCCCACACGCAGACCGGCGTGGTGGAATCGGACAAGTGCGACAAGACCCGGACGGTCGTCGTTCGATGGATGCTCAAGCATCCGAAGTACGGCAAGTACGTCCGCAGGAAGACGGTGCTGTACGTGCACGACGAGGCCAACGAGTCGAAGCTCGGCGACACGGTCGAGGTGACGCCCTGCCGGCCGCGGAGCGCGACGAAGCGGTACTCGCTGGTGCGGGTTCTCAAGCGTGGCACGGGCGCCCTGCTGCACAACGAAGACCAGCAGGGACGGTAGTGGAGTCGGGTCGGTAGTCGGACGGTACGAGCCGGAGTGAACGATGCTTCAGCAGGAAACACGGTGCGAGGTCGCGGACAACTCGGGCGCGAAGATCGCGTACATCATCCGCGTGTACGGCGGTTCGACCGCGACGGGTCGCTTCACGCGCCGCACAGCCGGGATCGGCGACCGCGTGCTGGTCTCGATCAAGAAAGCGCTCCCGGGCGCGGAGATCAAGGCGGGCGACAAGTCGAAGGCCGTCGTAGTACGCACGACCAAGGCCACGAGACGGGCGGACGGCTCGTACGTCAAGTTCGATGCGAACGCCGTGGTGCTGATCCAGGACGACGGGAACCCGAAGGGCACCCGCATCTTCGGCCCGGTGGCCCGCGAGCTGCGTGAGAAGAACTACATGAAGATTGTGTCGCTCGCGCCGGAGGTGATCTGATCATGGCAAGGCATGTGCGCAAGGGTGACCGAGTCATCGTCACCAGCGGGTTCTACAAGGGACAGCAGGGCGAGGTGCTCCGCGTCATCCCCGACGACGATCAGGTTGTCGTCAAGGGAATCAACGTCAAGACCAAGCACGTCAAGCCGACGCGAGTGGCGCCCCAAGGCGGCATCGTGACGCGCGAGGCGCCGATCCATATCTCGAAGGTCAGCCCCGTCGTCGACGGGAAGCCGACCCGGGTGCGGTTTGTCACCAAGCCGGACGGGAGCAAGGTGCGTGTCGCGGCCCGCGGCGGGCGTGAACTGGGTGTGGTGCGCGGGCCCAAGGGCAGCTGACCGGGAGTCTGACAGTCATGGCGAAGGAAAAGTCCAAGAGCAAGAAGGATCAGGCCGCAGAGGCCGAGCAGAGCGCCCCGAAGGGCCCGCTGCCCAAGCCGCGCCTGCAGGGTCTCTTCGAGCAGACCGTTGCCCCTTCGATGGGCGAGAAGTTCGGGCTCAAGAACCCGATGGCGCGTCCCCGCCTGGATGCGATCGTGATCAACGTCAACATGGGCCGCCACATCGAGGGGACCAAGATCCCGCCGAATGTGAAGCAGACCGTGCTCGACACGATCACGACGATCAGCGGTCAGCGGCCGGTGGTCATCAAGGCCAAGAAGAGCGTGTCGAACTTCAAGGTCCGCGCCGGGGTCGAGACCGCCGCGATGGTGACGCTCCGCCGCCACCAGATGTGGCACTTCCTCGACCGGTTCATCAACCTCGCGACGCCCCGTATCAAGGACTTCCGCGGGCTGAAGAACGACGCGTTCGATCGCCAGGGCAACTACGCCGTCGGCCTCTCCGAGCAGGGCGTGTTCCCGGAAATCGACATGGCCCAGGTGACCTTCACCCACGGCATGAACATCAACTTCAAGTTCCGTGGCTCCAAGCCGGAATGGAGCCGGTACATCCTCGAGGGGCTCGGCATGCCCTTCGCCAAGAAGGAGGGGGCGGCCTGAGGCCGTCTTCGCCAACCACAGTTTCCGACCCCGTCCCGATCCGACCCGTCGAACCGGAGTGACCGATGACGACCAAGGCGCAGATGGCCAAGAGCATGAAGCCCCCGAAGTTCTCGACCCGCCTCGTGCGGCGGTGCCAGCTCACCGGGCGGGCTCGCGGCGTGTACCGCAAGTTCCGAGTGAGCCGCATCATGCTCCGCAAGCTCGCGCTCGAAGGGAAGATCCCCGGGATGCGCAAGGCGTCATGGTGATCTGCCGGCCGTCGAAGTGACCCGTTACCTGCTTACCGACCTCTAGGACCTCACGATGTCAGTCAACGACCCCATCGCCGACATGCTGACCCGGATCCGCAACGCGGCCCGGAACAAGTCCAAGACCGTGTTGTGCCTCAACAACAAGGTCTGCCGCGGCATCGCCTCGGTTCTCAAGGACGAGGGCTTCATCGACGCCTTCGACACCCTGGAGGACGGCCGCCAGGGCAAGATCCGCATCAAGCTCAAGTACGGCCCTCGCGGGGAGGTGATCCTGCACGAGCTCAAGCGGGAGTCCAAGCCCGGGCGCCGGGTGTACAGCAAGGTCGAGGAGCTGCCCCGCCCGCTGCAGGGCCTGGGCATCGCGGTGGTCTCGACGTCGCGGGGCGTGATGTCCGACCGCAAGTGCCGGGTCGACAAGATCGGCGGCGAGCTGCTGTGCACCGTGACCTGATTCGGAACCGAACTACCAACGCTTCCTTCTGGAACGAAGAACGCGACCCGTGTTGAGGTGAGCCATGTCGAGGATCGGAAGGCAGAAAATCGAAGTCCCGGCCAACGTGAAGGTCCTGATCAAGGACTGCAGCGTGAGCATCCAGGGTCCCCTCGGGACGCTGTCGCTGACCCACCGCCAGGATGTGAAGGTGAAGTGGGACGAGGGCGAGAAGGCCATCACGGTTTCGATCGACGACAAGGACGCGGAGAACCGCGTGGTCAACGCCTGCTGGGGAACGACCCGCGCCCTGCTGCGGAACATGATCGAGGGCGTCACCAAGGGGTACGAGAAGTCGATGGAAGTCGTCGGCGTCGGCTGGACCGCGGCGGTGCAGGGCAACAAGCTCAAGCTCGTCGTGGGGTACGCCAACCCGCTGATGATGGACATCCCCCAGGGGCTCAAGGTCACCGTCGAGAAGGCGATCGTGAAGATCAGCGGCTTCGATAAGCGACTGGTCGGGCAGTTCGCCTCCAGCATGCGGGCCCTCCGTAAGCCCGAGCCGTACAACGGCAAGGGCATCAAGTACACCACCGAGGTCATCAAGAAGAAGGCCGGCAAGTCGTTCGGCGCCTGACGCCCGGACGCCCCGATTTGCCGGAAGCCACACGCAGAGCAAAGGTTCACACGATGGACAAGAACAAGCACAAGGCGATGCGGCGAGAGCGCCGGCACCACGGCATCCGCAAGCGCGTCCAGGGCGCGCCGGACCGTCCCCGTCTGGCGGTGTACCGCTCGCTCAAGCACATCTACGCCCAGATCATCGACGACCTCGCCGGTCGCACGCTCGCCAGCGCCTCCTCGCAGGAGGCCGCGGCCCTCGCCGGGGCTCGCACCAGCAACCGCAGCGGCGCCGCCGCTGTTGGGCGGCTGGTCGCCGAGCGAGCGATCAAGGCCGGTGTTGCCACGGTCGCGTTTGATCGCGGCGGCTTCCGGTTCCACGGCCGCGTCAAGGCCCTGGCCGATGCGGCGCGCGAGGCCGGCCTGAAGTTCTGACCCAACCACCACGACCGATCCAATCGATCCTCCTGTCCGCCGACCGATCACGAGACCACGCCATGCCTGAGATCCTTGACGAATCAACACAACTCGAGTCCCACACCGTGGGCGTGTACCGCACGGCCTCGACCGTTGCGGGCGGCCGCCGGTTCTCCTTCGGTGCGCTCGTGGTGGTCGGCAACCGCAACGGCCAGGTCGGCATGGGGTACGCCAAGGCCAACGAGGTTCCCCAGGCCATCGAGAAGGCGCAGAAGTACGCCCGCCGGAAGCTCGTGAGCGTCACCCGCATCGGCACCACGCTCAACCACGAGGTCGAGGGCCGGTTCTCCGCATCGAAGGTCCGGCTCATCCCGGCTTCGCCCGGTACCGGGGTTGTCGCCGGTGGCACCGTCCGCCACATCCTCGAGATGGCCGGCATCTCCGACTGCCTCACCAAGTGCTACGGCTCGACCAACGCACGGAACGTTGTCAAGGCCGTCTTCGCCGGGCTTGAGCAGCTCCGCACGCCCGAGCAGGTCATGGCCCTCCGCGGCGTGACGCTCGACAAGACCACGGTCGCCGAGAAGATCGAGCGCGGCAAGGCCGCCATGCCCGCCGCTCGTACGGGCGAGAAGGCCCGCGGACCCGTGAACACCATCGGCCAGGACCGCAAGGGCCGCGGCGGCCGCGGTGGCGGTGGCGGCCGTCGTCGTCGCGACAGCGGCGGTGGTGGTGGGGGCGGAACCGGTCCGGATTCCCCGGGCTCCGGCCCCGCGACCGCCGGTCCCGATCCCGCTTCCCAGACGACCGCCTGATCTCTGTTCTCGTTCCCTCTTGAACCAATCGGTGAGAGACGCGGCGTCCCACCCGGGCGTCCCTCTCTACGAAGCACAGCACACGGGAGTATCCCGCCATGATGATCCACGACATCACCGCCAAGGCCGGCAAGTACAAGGCGAAGAAGCGAGTCGGCCGCGGACTCGGTTCCGGCAGCGGCAAGACCTCCGCCCGTGGCGCCAAGGGCGCCAAGGCCCGGTCGGGCTACGCCCGCAAGCCCGCCTTCGAGGGCGGTCAGATGCCTTACTTCCGCCGCATCCGGAAGGTGGGCTTCTCCAACTTCCAGTTCGCTTCGCGATTCTGGATCGTCAACCTCCGCGACATCATGGATCACCCCAGCTTCAAGTCTGGCGGCGAGGTGAACGCCCAGACCCTGATCGCCGCGGGCCTCATCCGCGATACCAGCCGCGACCTGAAGATCCTCGGCGACGTCGGCGACCGCAAGATCACGACCAAGCTGGTGATCACCGCGGCCCGGGTCTCGGACAAGGTCCGCCAGCTGGTCACCGCCGCCGGCGGCAGCGTCACCGAGTCTGGTACACGCCGTGATCACCACCGCGGCGTGGATCGCAATGCCGACGACCGTACCCCCAAGAACCTCACCAAGAAGCTGACCCGCTCCCGCGCATCGGGGTCCAAGCCCGTCATCACCGACGAGGCCTGAGGCCCGAACCTGTCCCGGGCCCGGATCGGCCCGGCCCGGTCGGGAGACCGGACACACGGACGAACGAATGCTCCAGGCCCTGATCAGCGTCTTCAGAATCCCGGAACTGCGGACCAAGATCCTGTTCACCATCGGGATGTTGGCGGTCTACCGCATCGGGTACTGGATCCCGGTGCCCGGCGTCGACCAAACGCAGCTCGTCAAGCACTTCGAGCAGGCGATGAGCCAGGAGGGCGGCTCCGCGGCGGCCCGTTTGGCCAGCTTCGTCTCGGTCTTCTCGGGCGGCGCCTTCGGTCACTCGACGGTCTTCGGCCTTGGCATCATGCCGTACATCTCGGCGTCGATCATCTTCCAGCTCTTCGGGACCGTGATCCCGCGACTCAAGAAGCTCCAGGAAGAGGGCCCCACGGGCCGGCAGAAGATCACCGAGTGGACGCGACTCGCGACCGTCGGGCTGTGCCTGGTCCAGGGCGCCTTCTGGCTCAAGTACATCGTCGGCTCACAGCTGGTCTACGAGGACGCCGCCCGCAACCCGATGTGGTGGATCACCGCCACCGCGGCCCTCACCGCCGGCACCGTCTTCCTGATGTGGCTCGGCGAGCAGATCGACAAGTACGGCATCGGCAACGGCGTGTCCATGATCATCACCGCGGGGATCCTCACCCGCATGCCCGCGGCGATCACCTGGGTGGCCCAGAACTTCCAGCCCGGCACCCCGGGCAAGCTCGGCTTCCCGGCGGTCTTCTTCCTGATCGCCTGCTTTGTCATCGTCGTCGCAGGATCCGTGCTGCTCACCGTGGCCCAACGGCGCATCCCGATCCAGCAGGCCAAGCACACGCGCGGCCGGAAGGTTTTCGGCGGGCAGAAGTCCTACCTCCCGCTGCGGGTGAACCACGGCGGCGTCATGCCGATCATCTTCGCTTCCTCGCTCATGATCTTCCCGTCCGTCGTCGCCGGCATGCTCTACCAGCAGGCCCGCACCATCGGCGGCTCCGATTCGACGTGGACGGTGATCACGCGGTGGTTCAGCGACAGCCTCGGCTTCGGCTCGTTCCTTTACGTGATCCTCGAGGTCGTCCTGATCTACTTCTTCTCCTACTTCTGGATCACGGTCCAGTTCAACCCCGAGGACATCTCCAAGCAGCTCAAGGAGCACGGCTCGTTCATCCCCGGCCTTCGCCCCGGGCCGCGGACGGCCGAGTACCTCGAAACAGTCATGGAGCGTCTCACCTTCGTCGGCGCCGCATTCCTCTGCGTGCTGGCGACCACCCCCAACATCGTCAGCAGGGGGCTCAACATCAACCAGGAGGTCACCCAGTTCCTCGGCGGAACGGGCCTCCTGATCGTGGTCGCCGTCATCCTGGACTTCATCCAGCGTGTCGAGGCCAACCTGCTGATGCGGAACTACGCCGGCTTCCTCGGCAGCAGCGCCGAGACCGGTCGCGGCCGCGCCATGCGTGGCCCCCGATAGGTCTACCCTCAACAGCCCCAGGTGGGGCCGAAGGAACAACCGTACCCGAATGGCCAAGCAGGACGACAAGCTGACGCTCGAAGCCGAAGTGGTCGAGGCGCTCCCGAACGCGATGTTCATGGTGAAGCTGCCCAACGAACACAAGGTGCTGGCTTATGTCTCGGGCAAGATGCGGATGAACTACATCCGCATCCTCCCGGGTGACCGTGTCACGGTCGAACTCAGCCCGTACGACCTGACCAAGGCGAGGATTACATTCCGTCACTGACCGAACCGGCGTATCGGCCCCGCCGGGCGGGTCGTTCCGAGACGGACGGACGGAAAAAACAGGTCTAGAATCTCCGCCCCTATCCGGCGACCTTGAGTCCGGGCGGCGGCGCGAAAGGAAGTGGATCGTGAAGGTCAAGAGCAGCGTGAAGAAGATGTGCGGCCACTGCCAGGTCGTGCGCCGCAAGGGCAAAGTTCGGGTCATCTGCAAGGCCGACCCCAAGCACAAACAGGTCCAGGGCTGAACCAGCCCTTCGGAGCGGCGGCATCGGCCGTCGCAACCCGATCCTCAGGAGCGTTCCAGTGCCACGTATCGCCGGTATCGACGTCCCCGACAAGAAGAAGATCTACTTCGCGCTGCAGTACATCCACGGCATCGGCCCGAAGTTCGCGAAGGCGATCCTCGAGGAAGCCGCAGTCAATCCTGAACTGCGGTCCAACGAGGTGAACGAGCAGCAGCTCGCCCAGATCAACTCGATCATCGACAGCAACTACATCGTCGAGGGTGCCCTGCGCCGCCAGGTCAGCCAGAACATCCAGCGTCTGAAGGACATCCGGTCCTACCGCGGCGACCGGCACCGCAAGGGCCTGCCGACCCGCGGCCAGCGCACCCGTTCCAACGCCCGCACCCGCAAGGGCAAGAAGAAGACGGTCGCCGGCAAGAAGGGCGTCAAGGCCAAGTAACGATCAAACGTCCGCACCGATCCGGGTCGCGCGGCCCGGAAACACCGCTCACCGCGGGTATGACCCGATGGGTCAGACGATCCGCAGCGAGGAATCATGGCGAAGAAGGCAAAGAAGCAGCGAAAGAACGTCGTCCGCGGTATCGCCCACGTCAAGGCGACGCAGAACAACACGATCGTCACTATCACCGATATGGACGGCGAGACGATCTGCTGGGACTCCGCCGGCACCATCGGCTTCAAGGGCGCCCGCAAGAGCACCCCGTTCGCGGCGACCCGGGCGGGCGAGTCCGCTGGCCAGAAGGCCCGCAAGATCGGGATGTCGGAGATCGAGGTTCACGTCAAGGGCGTCGGCTCTGGGCGCGAATCGGCCGTGAACGGCCTGGTCTCCACCGGCCTGCGGGTGACCGCGGTCGAGGACCACACCCCCGTCCCCCACAACGGCTGCCGCCCCTCCAAGCGCCGCCGCGTCTGATTTCGCGCCAGCCCGCGGCGTTGCCGGCTCCACCACCGGGTGGGAGCGACGATGCCCGCCGGTATACGACTGTTCCACGCCCCGGAGAGAAGGACGTCACGCCTCGCGGCGGGCGAGACGATCCGATGACCGGCCGGCGTGTTCCTTCAAGGAATGCCGCACACATGAGGTAGAGCCATGCGAATCCGCTGGCGAGGTCTTGAACTCCCGTCCCGGGTCCTCTCTGATTCGAAGTTCCGCAGCGACACGTTCGGCCGGTTCACGGTCGAGCCGTTCGAGCGCGGCTTCGGCACCACCGTCGGCAACTCCATCCGGCGCGTCCTGCTCTCGTTCCTCGAGGGTGCGGCCGTCACGGCCGTGAAGATCAAGGGTGCGTCGCACGAGTTCACGTCCCTCCCGGGCGTGACCGAGGACGTCACCGACATCGTGCTCAACATCAAGAGCCTGATCGTCAAGATGGAGACCGACGAGCCCCGCGTGATGCACCTGCGGGCCAAGGGCCCCGGCGCCGTCACGGCCGAACTCATCGAGGCCGACACCGCCATCAACATCCTGAACAAGAACCTCGTCATCTGCACGCTCACCGACAAGGTTGACTTCGAGATGGAGCTGCGCGTCGGCAAGGGCCGCGGCTACGTCCCCGCTTCCGAGCAGTACAACGACGCCGAGGAGCAGGAGATCGGCCTGATCCCGATCGACGCCATCTACTCCCCCGTCCAGCGCGTCCGCTACAAGGTCGAGGAGACCCGCGTCGGCCAGAAGACCAACTACGACAAGCTCGTCATGGACGTCTGGACCAACGGCACGGTGACCCCGGAGATGGCGCTCGTCGAGGCCGGCAAGATCCTCCGCAAGCACCTCAACCCGTTCGTGCAGTACTTCGACATGGGCCAGGAACGAGTCTCGGACGAGGCCGCCGCCGCTGCGAGCGTCGACGAAGACCTGATCCGCAAGCTCAATATGCCCATCGCGTCGCTGGACCTCTCGGTCCGGGCGAGCAACTGTCTCGAGTCCGCCCGCATCGCGACGGTCGCCGATTTGGTGACCCGGACCGAGTCCGACCTGCTCAAGCTCCGGTCCTTCGGCCGCACCAGCCTCCGCGAGGTCAAGCGAAAGCTCGAGGACATCTCCCTCACCCTGGGGATGCAGCTCCCCGAGGGGGTCAGCGTTTCGGCGCCGGTGTCGTAACCAAGCCACATTCCCGCGGCCCGGGGGCGTTGGTCCCCGGGCACGCGATTTGCCTAGACTTCCCGCCCATCGCCCGGCCGTTCGAACGCCCGGCAGCACGTCCTTTCGGAGTTCCCAGCCATGCGTCACATGCGAGCCGGCTACCGCCTCGGCCGAACCACCGCCCACCGGGCCTCCACGCTCCGCAATATCGCGGCGGCGTTGTTCGAGCACGGCCAGATCACCACGACCATCCCCCGCGCCAAGGCCGTCCAGCCGATGGTCGAGAAGATCATCACGCTGGCCAAGCGGGGCGACCTCCACGCCCGCCGCCTTGTGATCGCCAAGCTCGGCCGCGACCGGATGGCCTTTGATTGGTCCTACATCCCCAAGAACGCGACCGATGAGGAGAAGGCCGCGGTTGGGCGTCAGCGCGACCGTGCGTCGGCGTTCTTCCCGATCCCCGAGGCGTCAACGGTCGAGCGCAACCGCTACGGCGAACTCCGCAAGGCCCCGCGCCTCGTCAAGCACATCTTCGAGAACGTCGCCCCGCGCTTCCGGGACCGTGCCGGCGGCTACACCCGTATTGTCAAGCTGGGCAAGGCCCGGATCGGTGACGGCGGCGAACTGTGCGTGATCCAGTTTGTCGGCGCCGAAGAGGGTCCGGAAATCGGAGGTCAGCCCAGCATCCGCCGCCGCAAGGCCGATCGCCGGACCGCCTACGCGGCCAAGATTCGCAAAGCCGAGCCCGCAAAAGCCTCGTAACGAGAACCGACCGCGGCCTTTCGCGGTATCAGTCACCAGTACCGGCGAGTCGCGCCGCCGGCCCCACTGACGCATCGATCCGCCGGGACCACGAGCGCGACCTGCCCCGGCGATACGTTCCAGGAGATCGACGAATGAAGAAGTTTGCTGCCGGAACCCTGATCGCCGTGGCCGTGACCGCCCTTTTCGCTGGTTGCACCAACAACAAGGCTGCGGGCTCGTGCGAGGGCGACAAGGCCTGCACCGATACCTCGGCCACCTGCGAGACCCAGGCCAAGTCCTGCTGCTCCAGCAGCGCCGCGAAGGCCTGCACCAAGTCCGAGACGCCGGCCAACTAACCCCGCGCCGTCACCATGACAGGTTTGACGAGAGGCCCGCCATTCGGCGGGTCTTTTTCGTTCGACGACGCGCTGATCGTTCGTGTGAAGCCCGGTGCGTCGGGGCTTACACTGGGGGCATGCTCGAAGAACTCCGCGCTCTGGAATCGAATGCCATCGCCGAACTCGACTCCGCCGGTGACCCCGCTGCGCTCGAGGCGTGGCGACTGGCCTATTTGGGTCCGAAGGGCAGGCTCCGCGAAGCGCAGGGGCGATTCAAGGCCGTGCCGCCGGCGGAGAAGCCGGCGGTCGGCGCGAAGTTCAACCAGGTCAAGGCCCAGTTGGAGGAGCGGTTCGCCTCGGTCAAGGAGCGTGTCGGCGCACAGTCGCCCCGTGCCACTGGGCCGATCCTTGACCCCACCGAGCCGGGTGTGATTTCCAGCGGTGAACTCGGCCGCCGTCACATCATCTCGCGCGTTCGCGAGGAGCTGGTCGAGGTCTTCGCCCGCATGGGTTTCGAGGTCGCCCAGGGACCCGAGCTGGAGGACGACGAGCACAACTTCATCAAGCTCAACATCCCGCCGGACCATCCGGCCCGAGACCCCGCGGACAACTTCTACGTGGACGATCCGGCCCGCACCCCGCGTCCCAGGATGCTGCGGAGCCAGACGAGCACGGTGCAGATCCGCGTCATGGAGGCCGCAGTGGCCGTCGCGAGGCAGGCCGCCGCGGCGGAAGGCGAGGATGAATCGGCCGAAGCCCTTGGGCTCGGCGCTCCGGGCCGCGCAGGAAGAGTGGGGGGGCTCGGCGGTCCGATCCGGATTGTCGCTCCCGGCCGCGTGTATCGCCCGGACACCGTCGATGCGACCCACTCGTTCATGTTCCATCAGATCGAGGGGCTGGCGATCGACCGCGGCCTCACGATGTCGGACCTCAAGTCCTGTCTGCTCCAGTTCGCGAAGGCGTACTTCGGTGCCGAAGCACAGGTGCGGCTCCGTCCGTCTTACTTCCCCTTTACCGAGCCGAGCGCCGAGATCGACATGCGCATCCGCCTGCGGCCGGAGCAGCCGCTGAAGTGGATGGAGCTGGGCGGCTGCGGGATGGTCGATCCGGCCGTGCTCGAGCTGTGCGGAATCGACCCGGAGGAGTGGACCGGATTCGCGTTTGGCTTCGGGATCGAGCGACTCGCAATGGGCAAGTACGGCATCCCGGATATCCGTATGCTCTACGAGAACGACCTGCGGTTCCTCCGGCAGGTCTGAGGCAGACTCCCTACTCGACAGGGGCAACTCATGTCTGATTCGACTCCGCCCATGGCCCCGATGGATCAGTTCCTTGATCACGAGGTGCCCACGTGGCCGAAGGTGGTTGGCATCATCAGCATCGTCTGGGCCGGAATCGGCCTGACCTGCGCCGGCTGCGGAGTGGCTGGACTCGCAGCCCAGTCCATGTTTGCCCCTCAGATGGAGGAGCAGTTGGGGCCCATGCCCGACGTGATGCGGGTCTCACCCCTCATGATGGGCCAGATGGCGATCGGCACAGCGTGGGCGTTTGTCCTCCTCGCCGCGGGAATTGCCACGGTCATGAGAAAGCCGGCGGGGCGACCCCTGCACCTCGTGTACGCCATCGGCGGGCTCATCCTCGGTATCGCCGGTATCGCCGTGCAGGTTCAGCATCAACTCGCCATCCTCGAGTTCGCGAACCAGAACCCGGGCAACAAGTGGATCCAGCAGTCTCCGCCCGTGTACGGATGGATCGGTGTCGTGGTGGGCATTGTTTTGGGTCTCTCATGGCCTGTGTTCTGCCTGATCTGGTTCGGCCTCATCAAGAAGCGGGCCGCCGATATTGCGGCCGGCATCCCCCAGCAGGTCGCCTGAACAGACCGTCTTCAGTTAGCGGGCGTTGGCGCCGGATGCGCGACGTCTCTTTCGTCGTTATCCCCTGCTCCGAACTCGCATTTGCGTGGCCACGGTGTAGCTTCAAGCTGCAGCGGGAGAAGCCACATCATGCGATATCGGACATCGAAGCAACAACGTCGACTGGTCACACTCGCGGCGGGCCTTGGCTCATTCGCGGCTGTCTCGGGCGCCTCCGCGCAGGTGCTCAACCCGAACAACGGTCACTACTACCAGGCGATCACGGTTCCCGAGGGCATCTCGTGGGAATCCGCCCGTGTTCTCGCCGAGACGCTCACCTACTCCGGGATGAACGGCTACCTCGTAACGTTCACGACCGAGCAGGAGATGAACTGGTTCGCCTCGTACGAGAACCGTCCCTTCCTCGGCGACGCGATGAACGACCACTACTGGATCGGCGGTTACAAGGCGACGCCCGGTCCCGACCCTGCGCAGGGCTGGGCGTGGGTGACCGGAGAGCCGTTTACCTACACAAACTGGTCCGCGAACGAGCCGAACAACATGGGCGGCCACGAAGACTCCTTGGTCTTCTGGACCTGGGATGGAACGCTCGGTCGTTGGAACGATGACCCGGGCGAAGCGCCTGCGATGGGATTCGTCGTCGAGTATTCGAGCGGCAACCTCGTCCCGTCGCCTGGTCCCGTGGCGCTCATGCTTCTCGGCGGTGGAATCGCGATGCGCCGGCGCCGGTAGGCGGTAGCGGGTTATTGAGCAGTTTTCTTGATCGCCTTGACCCGCCAGATGCGGGTGTTATGCTGACTCTCGACACCCAGTTGTGGAGAGAGAGATGCCCAATAACTTGCGGCTCCGGCGGTCGGTTTTTGTACTTTCCCCGATCCTCTTGGCGACCGCGTCAGCAACGGCTGGCGGCGGCGGGTATGTCTTCAACCCACAGAACGGCAGCTACTACCTCGCGGTGCCGACCGCGACCACCATCAACTGGACCGATGCGTTTGCCGCGGCTGGTTCGATGTTCTACCAGGGCCGGACGGGTCATTTGGCGACCATCACATCCCAAAACGAAATGGACTTTTTCCTCTCGCATCTCCCGGAACTGGGAGACGCGATGAACGAGGACTACTGGATCGGCGGTCGCCGACTCGGCAGCGATCCGGACCCGAATGTCGGTTGGACCTGGATCACCGGCGAGGCCTGGTCGTACACGAACTGGGACGAGGGCGAGCCGAACGGGCTCGCTGGCGGCACCGAGGACTACCTCAAGTTCTGGACCGGGCACGGCATTCTCGGCAAATGGAATGACGACATCAACGATGCGCCAACCCCGGGCTACGTCGTTGAGTTTTCGATTCCGTCCCCGTCGACCGGCGTCGCGTTCGCGGCGGTAGCCGCAGTGGCGACTTCGCGCCGCCGCCGACGCTGATCGTTCGCCCTCGGGCAAGGCATCAAGGAGCCGAGCGGAATCCGGGCCCATCACCGGCCGGATATGACGCCGTCACGCGCGGCATACGTCGCAGGGAACGCCGGCCGTCGGCTCGCGTCCTGCTTGTCAATCCGTGCGCGGATTGCACCTTTCATCTGAATGCTGGAGGCGATGGGATGAACACATGCGACGTCAGCGGCGCGTCTGGGTGTCGGCGGTTCTTGTGTGCACCGTGGTCCCGCTGGCGGGGAGATCGGTCCAGGCCCAAATCCACAACCCCCTGAATGGGCACGACTACCTCGCGATCCCGGCTAAGGGAGGGATTGCCTGGAACGAAGCAAGAGCGGCCGCGGAGTCGATGACCTATCAGGGCCGGCGCGGTCATCTGGCGACGATCACCTCGGCAGAGGAACTGCAGTTCTTCCTCGACAACCTGCCCGATCTGGGCGATGCGATGAACGAGAACTACTGGCTCGGCGGCTACCGCGCCCGCGATGGCGTGAGCCCGGCGGACGGCTGGAGATGGATCACCGGCGAGCCATGGGAGTTCACTAACTGGGACGTCGGTGAGCCGAACGACCTCCGTGGCAACGAAGACTACCTGCAGTTCTGGACCGACGGCGGGGTTCTCGGGCGGTGGAACGACACACCCATCTCTTCCATCGAGCCGGGGTTTGTCGTGGAGTTCAGCGCCCGCGGCGTGAACTGCGGTTCGGATTGGGACGGTGACGGAGTGGTTGAGCCAAGGGACATCGCCGCGTTCGTGCAGGACTGGGTGCGATCGATGGCCGAGGGGCACCTCGTCGCTGACGTGGACCACGACCTCGTGATCACACCGGCGGACCTGACGGAGTACGTCAACATGTGGCTCGATGACATCAACGATGGGTGCTGAAGTCGCCTATTCGAGCGAATAGACCGAGGTCTCTTCGATCAGCAGTTGAGTCGGGTTACGCTCACACTCGTGATCGTGGCTCTCACGCGGAGAGACGTGGCCGGTTCGCTCAGCCGATTGTCGCCGCGCGCAGGTCGCTGTGTCGCTGCGAGATTTCCTCGGTCACGGCGCCGACGAAGGCTTCGAGCGGCATTCCCGGCAGGTCCTTCTGGACTCCCCTGACGCGGGGAGAGACGGTTCCGTGCTCCTCATCGCGAGGCCCGACGACGAGCAGGTAGGGAATCTTCTCGTCCGCGGCGACCTTGATCTTCCCCTGGATCCGGTCGCTGGAGGTGTCGAGGGTGGCGCGAACGCCGGCCGTCTTGAGGGCGCCGAGCACCCGCTCGCCGTACCCCAGCGATTTGTCGCTGATTGGCAGCACCCGGACCTGCTCCGGGCTGAGCCACGTCGGGAACGCTCCGGCGAAGTGCTCGATCAGCACGCCGACGAACCGTTCCATCGAGCCGAACGGGGCACGGTGGATCATCACGGGACGGTGCGGCTGGTTGTCCGGCCCGATGTACGACAGGTCGAATCGCTCGGGGAGGTTGTAGTCCACCTGCACCGTGCCGAGCTGCCACTCTCGTCCGATCACGTCCTTGACGACAAAGTCGATCTTCGGTCCGTAGAACGCAGCCTCGCCCGGCTCTTCGGTGAATGGAACGCCGAGCGACTTCGCCGCGTCGCGGCAGGCGCGCTCGGCCCGGTCCCAGTTGTCGGGATTGCCGATGTACTTCTTGTTGTCCGGGTCGCGAAGCCCGACGCGGACGCGGTAGTCCGACATCCCGAGGGTCTTGAAGATGATCTTGACCAGCGAGAGGCAGCCGATGAGTTCCGCCGGCACCTGCTCGGGCGTGCAGAACAGGTGGGCGTCATCCTGCGTGAATCCGCGGACCCTGGTCATGCCGTTGAGCTCGCCCGACTGCTCCCACCGGTAGACGGTGCCGAACTCGGCAAGGCGCACGGGCATATCGCGGTAGCTGTGCGGCTGGCTCGCGAAGATGCGGATGTGGTGAGGGCAGTTCATCGGCTTGAGCAGGTAACCGTCGACCTCTCCCTTGTCGAGCCTCGCGGCCAGGTCGGCGCAGGAGCATCCCTCCTTCGCGAGCATCTCGAGGGACTCTTGCTCCATGAGCGGCGGGTACTGGCTGTCCTTGTAATACGGGAAGTGCCCGCTGGTGCGGTACAGGTCGAGCTTGCCGATGTTGGGCGTGTAGACCTGGAAGTACCCTTGCTTGCGCAGTTCGCTGGAGATGAAGTTCTGCAGCTCGTTGCGGATGATTGAGCCCTTGGGCGTCCAGAGGATCAGCCCCTGGCCGACCATGTCGTCGATGTGGAACAGGCGGAGCTGCTTTCCGATTACGCGGTGGTCGCGCTTCTTCGCTTCGTCGAGCTGGTTGAGGTGCGCATCGAGTTCCGCCTGCGTTGCGAAGGCCGTGCCGTAGACGCGCGTAAGCCGGTCCGAGTTCTCATCGCCGTGCCAGTACGAGGAGGCGAGGCTCGTGACCTTGACCGCCCCGATGCGGCCCGTGCTCGGCACGTGCGGTCCGCGGCAGAGGTCCTCCCAGTCCTTCCCGGGGACTCCAGTGGCGTAGAACGACAGCGACGCGTTCGCGTCTTCCTTCAGAGCCCGCTCAGCGTTGTCGAGCTTGTACTTGCTGCCTTCCTTCTTGAGTTTGGCCATCCCCTCCGCGGAGTTGCACTCGTAGCGGGTAAACGGCCGGTCCTCGGCGACGATCTTCTTCATCTCGGCCTCGATGGCCGCGAAGTCGCTTGAGGAGAGCGGCCGCTCGGGCGGCACCGCCATGTCGTAGTAGAAGCCGGTCGGCAGCGGGGGGCCGTAGACCAGCCGCACCCCCGGCACGATCCGCTGGATCGCCTCGGCCATCACGTGCGCGGCCGAGTGGCGGATCAGCATGAGCGCATCAGGGTCCGCCGTCTTGTCCCGGTTCTGCGGCGTCACGATCTGCAGCGAGCAGTCGGAGGTGATGAGTGTGCTCAGGTCCGAAAGCCTGCCATCGATCTTGCAGCCCAGCGCGGCCATCGCCAGGCGCGGTCCGATGCTCTCCGCCACCTGGCGAGCCGTCACCGGCTGTTCGAATGACTTCACGGATCCATCCGGGAGCTTGATGTTCGGCATCGATCACCTCGTCAACGGGGCGCACGCCCCGGGGTCAGTAGCATCCATCAACAAAACCGCCCGGCTCGTTGCGGGCCGGGCTTGGTCACATCTTCCGGAGAATCGCGGGCCGGCCGCTACCCGCGTCCAGAGTCGGTCGTCGCAGTCGTCCTCGGGGTGGCACGCCGGTTGAACATATCGGCCAAGCGTAGCGCGGGGGCCCGCTACCGGGCAACCGGGGCTGCCAATACGGCAGCGGGACGTCATGCCAGGGCATACGGGAAGGCTGAATGAAACGCTCAATAGATCGGCTTCTCAGGCTCCTCTCGGACGAGACGACCAACCAACCCAATCCGGCTGACCGGTCACCCAGGCCGGCTCCACCGCCGGCGGATATTGATCTGCTTGATGCCTATTCCCGTGCCGTCATCGGGGTCGTCGAGTCGATCGGCCCGGCCGTCATCGGCCTGTCGGGTCCTCGCTCAGCCGAAGCCGAACCTGACGGCTCGAGAATGCGGGCGGGTTCCGGTTCCGGGATCCTGATCAGTCCGGACGGCTTTGCGCTGACCAACAGCCATGTCGCGGCGGGACGGGCCCGCCTGACCGCCACGACCGCGGACGGGGACCGACTCGATGCCACGCTGATCGGGGATGATTCCGCCACGGACCTGGCGCTCGTTCGGCTGCCAGCTTCGGGCCTGCCCTATGCCCGGCTGGGCGATTCCGGCGGGCTCCGAGTCGGCCAGTTGGTGATCGCGGTCGGCAATCCGTTCGGCCTTGAGTCGACTGTTTCGACCGGCGTCGTATCCGCAACGGGGCGATCGCTCCGCGGGCCGCAGGGTCGGCTGATCGAGGGTGTCATCCAGCACTCGGCCCCGCTGAACCCGGGCAACTCGGGCGGCCCTCTTGTCGACTCCCGCGGCTATGCCATGGGTATCAACACCGCAGTCGTCGCCTCGGGTCAGGGGCTGGGATTCGCCGTGCCAGCGAGTACTGCGAAATGGGTTGTTTCCGAGTTGCTCACCCAGGGACGGGTGCGGAGGGCGTACCTCGGCATCGCCGCCGGCCCCTGCCGCTTGCCGCGGGCGCTGGTGCGAGACCTGGACCTCCTGAGCGAGTTTGCCGTCGAGGTTGCCGTGCTGCAGCCCGGCAGCCCGGCCGCGCGGGCGGGTCTTCGCGAGGGCGATGTCATCGCGTCGCTTGCGGGGAGGTTGGTCGATTCGGTTGATGCGCTGCACCGGTCCCTGTCGCGGCTCGAGATCGGGTCCGCGGTGAGCCTGGCGGTGGTCCGGGAGGGCCGGTTGATGGAGGTTCGCGTGGTGCCGACGGCCGCTCCGTAGCCGACCTGGAACGCCTGCGGACCGGCTTTGACGCCGATCCCGCGGCGTGTCATGATGTGTCCTGTCCCCGCTGCCGGTTCGAGTTCAAGCCGGCCGGGCGAGCGGCCCGGAGCACGGCGTGATCTGTCCCTACTGCGGCAAGAACGACGACAAGGTGATCGACAGCCGGGCGTCAGACGCCGGGAAGGTGATCCGCCGCCGTCGGGAGTGCGTGGCCTGCCGCAAGCGATTCACGACCTACGAGCGTGTCGAGGAGACTGCCCGGCTGATCGTCATCAAGCAGGACGGGACCCACGTTCCCTTCAACCGCGACAACATTCTCCGCGGCATCGTTGCCGCGTGCGGAAAGCGACCGGTCGCCGAGGAGCGCAAGGCCGCCCTCGTGGACGAGATCGAGGAAGAACTGCACCGCGAGTACGAGCGGGAGGTGCCGTCACGGGCGATCGGCGAGAAGGTGGTGCAGAAGCTCAAGGCGACCGATGAGATCGCCTACGTGCGATTCGCGAGCGAGTACTACCAGTTTGAGAAGGGCGAGATGATCAAGGAGTTGCAGCAACTCGACCTGCAGCCCAAGGATGTAAAGGATCAGGCGAAGTTGTTCGAGTAAGGGGCGGGGCAGCAGGAGGCGTGATGACCGGTGTGTGGATGAGTTGGACGATCGCTGGAGCGATCGGGGCTGGAGCGTTGTCGGGCTGCGTCAACCGGCATCAGGCAGCGCCACAACCCGCTGCACAGGCTGCGCCGCCGACCGCACCATCCGGGCCGACGTGGACTCCCGCCGCGGCCGAGCCCCCGGCGCCCGTTGCCCCCGCGGTTCAATCGGTGTGGGACCAGCGACCCTCCTGGTGGATCGATCAGCCGGTGGCGGGCGAGGGCACCCTCTCGGTCGCCGCGATGGCCGACGATTCCAGCCTTTCCGCCGCGCTGCGGGCGGCCGTCGATTCCGCGGCGGTCCAACTCAAGGACCGGCTCGGGAGCGACCCCGATTCGGTCAGCACGAAATCGGACACACTGCGGCTGCCGGACGGTCGCTACCGGGCGTTCGTGCGGTCGACGGCCGCTGTCAAGTGATCCCGGTTCAGCATTTCCCGCCTGCTCAGCCGTTAGAATGACCAGGCTCTGATCTGTTGGGCCCCTGGACCCTGGAGTCTCGCTATGCCGAACAAGGTGTTTGCCAACGCCGCCGACGCTCTGGCCGACCTCAAGTCCAAGGGCGTGCTGCGCGACGGCATGACGGTGATGGTGGGGGGATTCGGTCTGTGCGGCATCCCCGAGCACCTGATCGCCGCGCTCCGGGATTCGGGCGTCCGCGATCTCACGTGCATCTCCAACAATGCCGGCGTCGACGATTTCGGGCTCGGGCTGTTGCTGCAGACCCGCCAGATCCGCAAGATGATCTCGTCGTACGTCGGCGAGAACGCCACCTTCGAGAGCCAGTTTCTCAAGGGCGAACTGGAGGTCGAGTTCAACCCGCAAGGGACGCTCGCCGAGCGGATCCGCGCGGGCGGCGCGGGCATCCCGGCGTTCTTCACCGCCACGGGCGTCGGCACGCCGGTCGCCGAAGGGAAGGAGACGCGTCCTTTCCTCCGCCCGTCCGACGACACGAAGAACCACAACCGCGTCAAGGGGGCGAACGCGGCTCGCCAGCGGGACTACGTGATGGAAACCGGCCTCTTCGCTGATCTCTCCCTCGTCAAGGCGCACACCGCCGACCCGTTCGGCAATCTCGTCTATCACAAGACCGCGAGAAACTTCAATCCGATGATGGCCACGGCCGCTGCATTCGTGATCGCCGAGGTGGAGCGCATCGTTCCGCTTGGCGAGATTGATGCCGACTGCGTGCACACCCCCGGTTCCTACATCGATCGCGTGGTGCAGACCCAGCCGCTGAAGCGGATCGAGCAGCGAACGACGCGAAAGGCCTAGGTTCTGCGCTAAGACCGCGAACCTCGGGGATTCGCCCTTGCGGAATCCGTTCGGCTGGGGTAGTGTGGGTGAGCCCATTCAGGGCGTCAATTCTCTGCACCCCGCTCGGTGCGTGCGAGATTCCACGAAACCCCCAGACGAGGAGGCCTTATGAAGCTCCACGTGCCCGCTGCGATCACATTAGTTCTCGCCTGTGTTGGCTCGGCGATGGCCCAGTCCGATGCCTGCGGCGGCGCTACCGCTGCGGTGCCGGGACAGACCTACACCGGGACCACGGTCGGCGCCACGCGAGATGGGGCCGCGCAGTGCTCGGGCTCGTCGAGCAGCCCGGATGTGTGGTACTCATTTACGAATACCCAGTCCGAACCGCGTCTGCTCGTCGTCTCGCTGTGCGGGAGTTCGTACGACACCTACCTCTCCATCCACACCGGCTGCCCGGGGACCGTGGAGAATCAGATCGCGTGCAACGACGATTCATGCGGGACCAGATCGGTGACCCAGGCCACGGTCGATCCGGGCATCACGGTGGTGATCCGCGTCGGCGGATACACCACCAGCGTCGGCGCCTTTTCGATGACGCTGGACCTGCAGGACCCGCCCCCGCCCCCGTCGACCGGCCCCGACGTGATCGTCGGTGACCTGATCGATGTGGCGAACTACGGGGCCGTCGGCGGGTTTACGGCCTATGCGGTCGGCACCACTTCCTGCAACGCCGGCGATGTGCCGGTTGAGTGGATCTCCGGCACGAACCGTCACCCGCTGATCGCACAGAACATGTACCGCCTGATGAACGGCCGCTTCGAGCAGATCGGCCAGTCCTGGCTCAAGCACGCGTTCCTGTCCGTGAATGGCAGCCTCTGCGGATCGTGCATCAGCCCGCCCAACGGCGGCTCGCAGCTCGGGATCAACTGCTCCGACCCGTACGGCTCGGGGCTTAACGGCTCGCAGTCGAACCTCGGCCCGCGTTCCCACGTCAATGCCACCACCGGGCAGTACCCTTACCCGTTCACCAGCCCGGGTCCGGGCTACATCACGCCGCCCGCCGCGCAGGGAACCATCGGCCGCCGCATCCAGGTTCCCACGACAGATGTGACACCGGCGATGAATCCCGGCGCGGTGTACTTCGTCGAGGGCCACTATGTCACCTCCGACGATGCCATGGCGAACAACGGCCGCAACAACGCCTCCTACCGGAAGATCTCCGTCGCCAGCGCCACGGCGAACCCGGCGTTTATCGGCGCCACGTTCCGGCAACTGCCGGCGATCGTTGCCTGGCAGGCCGAAGATCCGTCTGTCACACTCGTCCCTGTTGACTACCTGGAGGGTACGGTCCTTGCCCGAATCTGGGTCGGAGCCAAGTCCACAAGCAACGGCGACGGCACGTGGACCTATGAGTACGCCTTCCAGAACCTCAACTCGCACCGCAGTGTCGGTTCGTTCAGCGTCGGCATGCCCGTCAGTGCGAGCGTGACCGGCATCGGCTTCCACGCACCGACGTCCCACTCGGGCGAGCCGTACTCCAACGCGGCGTGGACGTCCTCTCGCGTTGGCGCCACGTTTTCCATGGGGTGCACCCCGTTCGCGACCGACGAGAACGCCAACGCCGCCCGCTGGGGTACGCTCTACAACGTCCGGTTCACCTCGTCGGTCGCCCCGGTCATGGGGTCCGCGACGCTCGGTCTGTTCCGCCCCGGAACGCCGGACTCGGTCACGGTCCCGGGCATTCCCGTCCCGACCGCCGCGTGCGCAGCGGACTGGAACCAGAGCGGCGTCGTCGACGTGGCGGACATCGCCCTGTTCGTGAACTCATGGGTCGCCAGCATCGCCGCGCCGGACCTCGTCGCCGACTTTGACCATAACGGCGCCGTCGAGCCGGTCGACGTCGCTGCGTTTGTCCAGGCCTGGGTCGCCGCCGTGGCCAACGGCTGCTGAGTTCGCATACGAACCCGCGGGCGTCGCCCCGGCGCCCGCGGTATCCTTCCGTCATGCCCCTGACCCGAGATCAGATTACCGTCCGTGCCAGCAAGGAACTCCGCGACGGCTTCGTCGTCAACCTCGGCATCGGGATGCCGACACTCGTCGCGAATCACATCCCGCAGGGGATGGACGTTTGGCTGCAATCCGAGAACGGCCTCCTCGGCATCGGTCCGTTTCCGACCGATGCGGAGGTCGATCCCGACTTGATCAACGCGGGCAAGCAGACCATCACCGCTCGGAAGGGAGCGTCCTACTTCTCATCCAGCGACTCCTTCGCGATGATCCGCGGCGGCGGGGTCGACATGTGCATCCTGGGCGCCATGCAGGTCTCACAGGGCGGCGACATCGCCAACTGGATGATCCCAGGCAAGATGGTCAAGGGAATGGGGGGCGCGATGGACCTGGTTGCCGGCGTCAAGCGGGTGGTCGTAGCGATGGAGCACAACGCGAAGGACGGCGGCATGAAGTTCGTCAAGGAGTGCTCGCTCCCGCTGACCGGCCAACGCTGCGTTCACATGCTGATCACCGATCTGGCGGTCTTCACTTTTGACGACAAGGCCAGCCGCTTTCGCCTTATCGAGATCGCCCCCGGTGTCACGGTCGAGGAGGTCAAGGCCAAGACGGAGGCCGAGTTTCTCGTGGCCGAGAGCGTGGCCGTGATCCAGTAGCGACCGGGCTGGGGCCGAGTTTTCCGGTCCAGTTTCGCGAACCCAATCCCCTCTGGGCCGACCTGCACCGTGTGAACACCGACCCGTCACGGGTTCTGGTCGAATTGCTCGTCCTGCGAGCCCAGGCCGGCGATCGTTCTGCCCTCGACACGCTCGTGTCGATCCACCAGTCCGCGTTCCGACGCTGCGCCGATGCGCTGGCGGCCCGCGGCCACGCGGCCGACGCCCTCCAGGAATCGTGGCTCGCGATCGTTCGATCGCTCCCGCGGCTTGACGACCCGGCGAGGTTCCGTGCCTGGGCCTACCGGATTCTGACCAACAAGTGCGCCGACACGATCCGGACCCGGTCCGGTACGCCACACGGCCGGCGCTCCGTACTGGCGCCGGCTGACAAAGGCGCCGCCGATCAGCATTCACATCTGGATCACGAGGATGCCGACGCTGTGCGCCGGGCCGTTTCCGGGCTTCCCTCGCACCTTCGCCAGATCGTTTCGCTCTTCTATGCCGGCGGCCTGGACGTTTCCGAGATCTCGCGGGCACTCGCGATCCCAGCCGGCACGGTCAAGTCTCGCCTCCACACCGCCCGCGAGGAACTTCGGACGATTCTCGAACCAACGGGCTCCCGGCCCGACCCACATGAGTGAGGGCCTTGATCCGCGGCGCACCCGCCCACCGCAACCCACCACGAAGGAGCAACCCATGACCACCTCGATCGACGAACGCATCCGCAAGGCACTGGAATCCGACGCCATGGTCGAGCCGGACCTGCGCGACATGATCGGTGACGTGATCGGCCGACGAACGCACTGGCTCAACATCTTGAGCATGCTCTGGACCGTGGTCTTCCTGGTCCTGGGTGTCTACTGCGCCGTGCGGTTCTTCGGCACGGACGACCTGGTGCTCGTGGTTCGCTGGGGGGTAGGCGTGCTTCTGTGCACCGGCGCCGTCAGCCTGCTCAAGATGTGGTTCCTGATGATCATCAACCGCAACACCATCCTTCGAGAGGTCAAGCGACTCGAGTTGCGGCTTGCCGCGTCGGATCGTGGGGCCTCCGCGTAGCCGCAGGCGGAACAGGAGAGCGCACGCCGGCCCGGCGGAAGCCCTACCCTCGCGAAGACCATTCCTTCACCTCTTTCGGAGTAGAGCCACATGACCCGCTCGCTGATCCTGAGCCTGTGCGCCGGCCTGAGCATCTCCATGTCGAACCTGGCGATCGCGCAGGACGCCCCGTCATCGACGCCACCCTCACAGCCCGCTGGCGGGAAACTCCCGGTTGCCTCCTCAGACGATCTTCCTCGCCACGTTTATCAGATCGAAGGGACGCCCTCCTCCCTCGTGGCCAACGGCGGAGAGGCATTCGATCAGTTCCTCGCCAAGGTTCGCGCCGATGCGGAGTCGGACCTGGCGGCGTACGACATCAAGGACCCGACCACGCTCCAGGGCTACTACCAACTGCTCCAGCAGATCGCGATGCTGCAGCACCGGACGGAAGACGCCCTGGCGTTCACCAACCAGATCCGGGCCCTGGAGCAGAAGGAGTCCAAGAAGCTGATGACCGGTCTGCTCCTGTCGGCGATTGTCGCCGCGGAGAAGGCCTCTGGCGACAACCACGCCGCATTCGACGGCAACTTCCGGGCTGCCCTGAACAAGAGGCTCGGGGCGCTGCCGTGGGACGTTGTTCGCGAGGAGATCCTCTCTGCCAAGGGCCGCGCCGAGATCATCTCCGAATCACTGGTGCTTGGGAGCATTAAGGGCCAACTCGATCCGGTGGTGGCCAACGCCGGCGGTGAACTCAGCAACGATCTGGCCAAGAACCTCGTCAGCGCCCGGATGACCCTCGCCGTCATTCTGCCCGTGCTCCCCGCGGCGGCCGACGTCTATTCACAGATCATCGACAGCCACAAGACCGCCGTCGTCGACATCTGGGGCGACCGTAATGTCGCCCTGGCCGAGTCCGACAAGGCCACTCCGGTGGTGGTCGCCGTTTGGGACTCGGGAGTCGATGTCGACCTGTTCCCCAAGCAGACCTGGACCAACTCCGCGGAGACCGTCAACGGTAAGGACGACGACGGCAACGGCTATGTCGACGACGTCCACGGCATCGCGTACGACCTCGATGCCAAGCCGGTCGTCGAACTCCTCCGTCCGCTCGACGAGCTGCGCTCGGAGAAGTCGCTCGTCACCACCAATACCAAGGGACTCGGCGACATCCGAGCGAATATTGACAGCCCGGAGGCTTCGGCGCTCAAGAAGTACCTCCGATCCCTGAAGCCCGAGGAGGTTAACGCCTTCCTCGAGGACCTCAATCTCTTCGGTGGGTACAGCCACGGCACGCACGTTGCCGGCATTGCGTCCGACGGGAATCCGTTTGTCCGCATCCTTCCGGCCCGGATTACCTTCGATTTCCGCTCCATCCCCACGCACACGCCGACCATCGAGCGGGCCAAGGCCGAAGCAAAGGCCGCCCGTGATACGGTGGCCTATTTCAAGAAGGCCGGCGTTCGCGTCGTCAACATGTCGTGGGGCGGCTCCCGCGGCGACGTTGAGGCGGAACTCGAGAAGAAGGGCTGGGGCAAGGACTCCGCCGAGCGTGCCGAGCTCGCCCGCACGCTCTTTGCGATCCAGCGCGATGCGCTCGCCGAGGCGTTCAAGTCAGCCCCTGAGATTCTCTTCATCGCAGCCGCCGGCAACGCGGACAGCAACAACCAGTTCGAGGAGTTCATCCCCTCCGGCCTCAACCTCCCCAACCTCATCACCGTCGGCGCGGTGGACCAGTCGGGCAAGCCGACCGGGTTCACGTCGTTCGGCGAGAATGTTCACCTCTATGCCAACGGCTTCGAGGTTGATTCCTATATCCCGGGCGGGCAGCGGCTCAAGTTCAGCGGTACGTCGATGGCGGCGCCCCAGGTGGCCAACCTTGCCGGCAAGATGCTTGCGGTGAACCCCTCGCTCACCACTGTGCAGCTCATCGAGATCATGACCAAGAGCGGCGACCCGATGGACGGCAACCCCGACCGTCTCCTGATCAACCCCAAGAAGGCCCTGGAACTGGCCCGCAAGTCCGCCAGTTGATCGAGCGGCGACAGCCGGCAGCGACCACAAACCGATCGCCCGAAACGCCCGGCCAACGAGCCGGGCTTTTTCGTTACGCTACCGCGATGACGTCGCTGGTTCCCTGGTTCGACGCCCACCTGGACCTGGCCTGCCTGGCGGTGCACGCGCGTGACCTGCTCGCGCCGCTCGATCCCGCTCAGGGGCCGTGGCCGCCCGGCGCGATCACGCTGCCGTCGCTTGCCGAGGCGCCGGTGCGGTTCGCGCTCGCCACGATCTTCACCGAGCCCGTCGATTCCGAATCCCAGCAGACCGAGCCCCAGATGTACCCCGCGGGGAACTCCGAGCGGGCCTTCCTTGTCGGACGGGCGCAGCTCGAGGTGTACCTCACGTGGCGAGACCAGAGCGCTGTTTCCCTTGACCTTGTCGAGCTGCTCCGGCCCGAGCCCGGGGTGGGCGAGATCCGCGGCGGGATGGGCGTCGCCGAGACCCACGCGCTCTCGCTCGACCGGCGCCTTGCCCGGCTCCCGCACCACTCGCCGCTCCGCCTTGCCATCCTGATGGAGAACGCGGACCCGATCCGATCACCCGGCGACCTGCAGTGGTGGGTCGAGCACGGCGTGCGGGTCGTGGGGATGGCCTGGGCCAAGCCGTCCCGCTACGCCGGCGGCAACTCGACGGACCTGCCGATTTCCCCTATGGGCCGCGAACTCGTCAAGGAGATCGACCGCCTACGAGTCATCCACGACGCCTCGCACCTGAGCGACCGGTCCCTTGCCGAGTTATTCGAGTTGACCGACCGCGCCCTCATCGCGTCGCACTCCAACTGCCGCGCCCTGGTCGGTGGCGGCGGCTTCGGCGAGAATCAACGGCACCTCTCCGATGAGTCCATCCGCGAGATCACTCGCCGTGGAGGGGTGATCGGCCTCAACCTGTTCAGCACATTCCTCGCGCCGGGGTCACCGCCGCGAGCCCGCATCGCCGACTGCGTGCGGCATATCGAACACATCTGCGCCATTGCCGGTCACACCCGCGCCGTTGGCCTGGGTTCCGACATGGACGGCGGGTTCGGCGCCGATCGTCTGCCACAGGGCGTAGATTCGCCAAAGGACCTGCCGCGGCTTCTTGAGGCGCTCGCTGCCCGCGGCTGGGCGGACGGCGACCTCGCCCGGTTCGCATGGCGAAACTGGGCCGAGTTCTTCGCCTCAACCGCGTGATCTACCTCGTCTCGCCGGCCGCGGCTGCCCGCGCGGCACACACGCCGCACCACGTCGTCGGGTCCTCGAGCACCACCCGCGCGAGCAGGCGTGATGACCCGGCCTCGCTCGCGGCGGACTTTGGAAGTCCCCGCCGGCTCAGGTAGCGATCCTGGAACCGCACCTCGTAGAACTGGTACTGCGAGTTTCCTTCGGTGTACGCGTAGTCCTTCTGCAGGCTCGCCTTGATTCGGTCGATCCGGGTCTGCGGTAGCGGGTGAGTGGCGAGCCACTCGATCGCGCTCCCGCCCTTGCTCTCCCGATCGAGGATCTGCATCACCTGCAGCTGCCCCTCCGGGTTGTACCCCGCCTTCGTCATGTACCGCATGCCCAGGCTGTCGGCCTCGCTCTCCTGATCACGGCTGAACTTGAGCACGATCAGCGAGCCGCCCGCGGCGCCGATCGCCGGCGCCGCCGCGCCCACCGTCGGATCCTTCACCACCGCGCCGACCACCGCGCCCGCCGCGGCCAGGCCGGTGCCGAACAGCGTGGATTGTGCGATCCGCTCGCTCGTGTGCCGCGCCATGACGTGCCCCACCTCGTGCCCGAGCACCCCGGCCAGCTGCGCCTCATTGGTCATCTGATCGGCCAGCCCGCGCGACATGAACACCTTCTCCCCCGGCAGCGCGAAAGCGTTGATCACGTCCGAGTCCAGCAGCGTGAACTCCCACTGCCGTTGCGGGCCGTCCACTTCAGTGTGCACGACGATCTTCTGCCCCACCTCGGTGATGTACGCGCGCAGTTCAGGGTCCTGCACGGCGCCCCCGTACTCCTTGGTGAGTTCCGGCGCCGCCTCGTTCCCAATCTGACGCTCCTGCTCGGGCGTCAGGGTGCTGAACTGCGTCCGGCCTGTCGTCACATTCTTCGAGCACGCCGCAACACCCGCACACACCACGATGGCCAGCACAAGCCGTGAGTTCATCTGCACATCTCCGAAGTACGCCGCCCCTCTCGAATGCTCCCGCTTACCCGCGGGCGATTCCACTGCGGTACCAACGTCAGACTAGCATCCGGATATGCCCTCGACCCCGTCGACAACCCCAGAGCCCGCTGCCCCGG
Organism: Phycisphaeraceae bacterium; assembly: GCA_019636655.1. Classification (NCBI taxonomy): domain Bacteria; kingdom Pseudomonadati; phylum Planctomycetota; class Phycisphaerae; order Phycisphaerales; family Phycisphaeraceae; species Phycisphaeraceae bacterium. The sequence goes on from JAHBXB010000005.1 coordinate 117,525, forward strand.
CGTGGACGCAGGCCGAGTTGGCCAATCCGCACTCCAACGAACTCAAACCCGACAAAGTGCGGTCGATGTTTGGATCTATCTCCAGATACTACGACCTGAACAACCGGCTGCACTCATTCTGGCTTGATCAGCACTGGCGCCGCACCGCGGTTCGGGACGCCGGGGTCCAGCCGGCAGATATGGTCCTTGACATCGCTTGCGGCACCGGCGACCTCACGCAGGCCTTCGCCAAGGCGGGCGCGGCCCAGGTTACTGGCCTTGATTTCACCCGCGAGATGCTCGACATCGCGGTTGCCAAGCAGAACCGCCTCAACCCTGAGACCGCGGCAAGAGTCTCCTACGAGTGGGCCGATGCGCAAGACTTACCGAAAGCCGACGCGTCCGCGGACATTGTCTCGATCGCATTCGGCCTCCGAAATGTCGCTGACCCTGCGCAAGCCTTGCGCGAGTTTCATCGAGTCCTCCGGCCCGGCGGCCGGCTGATCATTCTCGAGTTTGCCGATCCCCCGAACCCAGTCGTCCGCTGGGGCAACACCATTTACTGCAAGCACGTCATGCCCCTGACGGCAACCCTGATCTCCGGGGATCGATCCGGGGCCTATCGCTACCTCCCCGCCTCGGTCTCGACGTTCCTGTCGCCAGACAAGGTGTGCGACCAGGTCCGCGCCACAGGGTTCACCGACGTCAGGATCCGCCGCCTCACGTTCGGCGTGTGCGTGTGTTATCGGGCTCTCCGTCCCTAGGACGGTTCATTGCGTCCGTAGTTTCCGGACGTACTCGCACGATCCGCGCCTTATCAGACGCGATTCTGCGCCGATCACGCAAACCCCCAATCTTCACGACTCCCCCGTCCGGCCCTCGATACACCGAAAGCCGCAGTCGCGGCAGCCGGCCCTGCGGGACGCGAGCCGGTGAGCACTATGAGGGTCCTCGATCCCCGCGGCGGAGCAGCGGCATCGAGCGTGCATACCGGAGTCAATCATCATGAATCGCGAGGTCCTCCAGGAACGTTTCTTCGAAACTCTGATTACCGGCAGCCGCCCCGCGGCTCGCGAGGTCATCAGCAGCGCCGTCTCCGACGGGCTCACACCCACCGACCTGATCTCCGACCTGTTCTGGCCCACCTACCAGACTGTGGATCGCCTGCACCGTGCCGACCAGCTCCCCACGCTGAGCCACCACCTGGCGTCCCGCCTTCTGCGGGTTCTGGTCGACCAGAACGCCGCCCGCCTGGTCCAGCAGCCCCGCCGCGGCCGGTCGGTCTTCTGCGCGTGCGGCCCCAGCGACGCCGATGAGCTCGGGGCCCAGATGGCTGTCGATCTGATCGAATCCAATGGATTTGACATCATGTTCTCGGGCGGTGGCATCGCCAACGACGAACTCCTGGGCCGCATCAACGAGGACCGCCCGGATGTGCTGCTGATGTTCTCCTCGGCGGCCCAGGACCTGCCGAACATCCGCACCCTGATCGACACGCTGCACGAGATCGGGGCCTGCCCGAACATGCAGATCGCCGTTGGCGGCGGCGTGTTCAACCGGGCTGACGGGCTCGCGGAGGAGATCGGGGCGGACCTCTGGGCCTCCGACCCGATCTCGATGGTGGAGGTGCTTGCCAGCGCTCCGGCCCGCCGCGCCTCGGTCTCGCAGCGCACCGTCGGTCGGAACCGCCGCGTCCGGAACGTCGCCTAGTCCGCTGTTTCCCAAACAAGTCCCTCCCTCGCGCGGGCCGCGTCCACACCGGATGCGGCCCGTTTTCGCTGCATCTGGAGGCCGTGGCGGCCTGTATACTTCACCAATGACGCGCGCCGAGGAACGAGACCTGATTGAGCGTGCGATAGCGGGGGACCGTTCCGCCGCCGAGTCGTGCGTCCGGGCCCATCAGGCCTCGCTCTTTGCCTACATGCTCAGGATCTCGGGCCGTCCCGATGTTGCCGAGGACATCGTGCAGGACGCGTTTGTCAGGGCTCTGACCAACCTCGATCGCTTTGACTTCCGGTTCCGGTTCTCCACCTGGCTGTTCACGATCGCCAAGCGGCTGTACGTCAACGCCTGCCAGAAGCACCGCCCCTGCTACGACTCCGATGCGGTCGAGGTCTTCCAGGGCGCTGGCCGCAGGCCCGAAGCCAACACGATCGACGACGAGGTGAGCGACAACGTCTCCGCCGCTGTGCGGCACGCGCTCGCCGCCCTCCCCGAGGAGCAGCGGGAGGTTGTCGTCCTCTTCTACCAACTCGAGTGGCCCATTAGCCAGATCGCCGAGTACCTCGGCATGCCCGAGGGCACGGTTAAGAGTCACCTGCACCGAAGCCGCCGTCGCATGCGCGATGCGCTCGCACTTCACCACGATCACGCCGCCCACGTCGAGGAGGCCTGGTTGTGATCCCCCCGCGTTCCGGCCATCGTGATTCAGACGGTAGTCCATTGGGGCCGGGCGACCAGTTTCGTGACCCGTACTCCCGGTTCGAGCTCCGGCGCGACCGCCTCTCGGATATCAGCGATGTGGTCCGTTCTCTGCAGGCCGATGCCGCCACGGCCCCGGACCTGACCGATTCGATCCTCAGCCGCGTGAACCAGCAGAAGCCGTTCCTCGATCCGGCGACGCGGCAGTTTGTGGTCGCCGGTCGCGCGGCGATGGCCCTGGCCGTGCTTGTCGTGGCGACGTCGATCGCTCTGATCTTCCGCTTTGCCCCCGAGTACACCTCGCTCGCCGCGGCCCCCAAGCCGCTCTCGGACCTGGTTGAGGTGACGCAGGACGCCACGGCGACGCAGTTTGAGACGATCCGTGCCAGAATCCAGACCGTCGCCGAAGTCGGACCGGCGGTTCAGCGCTGCCTGACCTGTCCCGAAGCTCCTGCCGAGGTGGCCGTGGCGTCGGCCCCGCCGGGTATCCGCGTCGTCCCGGTGAATCGACTCGGCGACTCGATGTCGGTCTCCTCCGCGATAGCCGTACGCCCGACCTCTACCCGCCCTGTGACGTACATGAGCGGGCGTGCCTCGTACCCGGTTCTTTACCTCGCCGATGACCGCGATGACGACCACGACGCTTCGGCGGTGATCGGCTACGGCTCGCCCGCCGCGGTTCCCCGATGATCACGCTTCGTGCCCGTAGCCCGGCGTTCCCGCCGGCGAAGATCGCGATCCTCGCCGTGGCGGCGGTCTTTCACTGGATCGCTTCGGCCTCGCTGCTCGCAGGCCCTCCGCGCCCCGCGCCGGTCGAGGCTGCTGGGGCTATGCCGTCCAGCCTCGATGGCGTGCTGGTCATCGACAACGCCGCCGCGATGCGCAAGAGCGCCGCGTTTCAGGCGCTGCGAGATACCATCAACGACGCCGCGCCGCTTCAGGGCGCTTCCGGCGATCCCGAGAAGGCATGGTCCAGTCTCGCCGACCGCCTGGGGTGGAACCGGGACGACGCGTTTGACCGCTTGCTCGGCACGCGGGTTATCTTCGTGTGGCGGGCCAGGCCGCCTGCGCCGCCGGCCGTGTTTCCTGTGAGCGGGGTGCAGTGGGCCATCGTTTCCGAAGTCTCTGAATCGTGCGACCGCCGCATCCGCGAGAAACTCCGCGTGGCTCCCCGCGGCGTGGTCGAGGGGCACCAGATCCTCTCGGTCGAGAACGGCCCGTACGAACTCACCACCCACCGATTCCCGGCGAGCGACGACCGCGAGCCCGGCCGCGTCGCCCTCATTCTCGGTCCGTCGGGGGATTCGGATCTCTTTGACGAGATGGTGCGGGTCGCCACCGCGGCCGCCGTCCAGCCGATTGCTCAGACCCGGGCCTTCGCCGCCGCGTTGGGGCTTCCCGGCGACGTCCTGCTCATGGTCCGCCTGCCGCAGAATGATGGGCCGCCCGATCCGCAGTGGGGGGACTATCTCGTGACCGCCGCCCGCAGGGCCGCGGACGGGTGGACCGCGGACCTCCGGATCCGTGTCGCCTCTGCCACGCCGGAACTCCGGCGCATCCCCGCCACGTCCGCCACCGGGTTCAAGTCGCTCAAGTCCGATTGCCTGATCGCCATCGTCGAGACGCGGGCGCCCGCGGCGGAAACCGGCGAGCCGAACCCCATCTTCTCGGTGCTCACCGGGATCGGGATTCCGGATGACCTGCAGGCGCTGCTGGGCTCGCACCAGGCGCTCGTCGTCAGGTCGGCGCCATGCCCGCCGGGCATCGCCGTGTCGCTTAGCGTGGACACGACGGATGTCGTCCGGATGATCAAGCGGGCGGATGAAGTCATGGCCCGCACGATCTCTTCGGTCGAGACGCAGTTCGGTCGCGCCCAGCAGCCGGCCCCGGATTTCCACGCCCTCGCCCCGTGCGCGATCCGCTCGATGGCGATCGACCTTCCCGCGGTCTCTCCGCTGATGGGCACGGCGTTCCCGATTGTCGCCTGGGGTACGGTTTCCACCTCGGAGGCGTCGCAGGCCGATGCCAAGGCCGTGCCGGGCTGGTGGACGGTTGCTGTTGCACCGGCCGAGCGCTCAACGGATCAGGCGGCTCCGACCGCGGTGGCATGCGTCACCGATGCCCTCGCCCGCGGCCAGCACGACGGTCCGGCGATGCCATGGATTTCTCTCGGCATTGTTCGCCCGGGCGAGATTGCGGAGTCGACCGGCCCGACGATCCCGAACCTGGGTTCGTGGCGAGAGATCTGCCGCCGGTTCCAGTCCTGCGAGTGGGCCTTCTGGGCAACACCCGAGGGGACCATCGCGGGCACGCTGGAACTGAAGGTGAGCCCGTAGCGGGTTACCGCCGCCGGCGCCATACGCCGGCATACGCCGCGAGGGCGACCAGCGAGGCCGAAGCCGGTCCCGGGATTGATGGGATCGGTGCGAACCCAACATTGACATTGTCAATGCCCCAGGACTCATCGGACATGCCTTGGGAGTTGCTCTGGTACCACGAGAATCGGGTCGTTCCGGCGGGGGCGGTGAACGGGATCTCGATCCGGTAGATCGAGTCGGTGTACCTGGAATCGAATCCCAACGGCTGCCGAAGGACCTTGGCGGGACCCGTATAAGACTGCGTGGAGTGCTGGTTTGCGAACGTCTCGCTGAAGACCGGCACGCCGTTGACCAGGACGTGGAACGTGTCCGGGCCATAGATCGTTCCGTATCCGTCCCACGAATCGATGCAGTAGAAGTCGAAGGTCACCATGTAGGTGAAGCTTGTGCCCACTCCAGCTCCGGCCTCACCGCTCGTCGGGGGCGGCAGTTCCGGCAGATTCCAGGTCAGCGAAGGTGTGTGGGTATCGAACCTGCCGAGGAAGCGGGTGAAGTTGGTCTCGGTGGTAAAGATCTGGTTATTCGACCACTCAGGCATGTAGCCGGGGGTCTCAAAGTCCCGGTAGTACACGCTCTGCGTGATGTGCTGGGCCGACGCTGTCGTCACTATCGTGCCGATCAGCCCCAAAGCCGCCGTGATCATCAGCATGGGTGAACGCATGGCATCGCTCCGATCTTGACGCCGGCAGCCGCGTCGTTTGGCCGTTTCGGCGCCTCCCATAAACACGGCGGGCGCCCGATGTCCGGTCGTCCTGAGCCGAACGGCCGACACCGCCGTCGGCACTCAACATGCAAAGGCCGCTGCGGCAGTGCCATGTCACGACGGACGATCCGCGTCCACTCGATCCGCCTATGCCGCCGCGGCAAGGAGCATGGGCTGTAGGGGGTGCCACGGGCACCGATAACCCGGCAGGCCCAAGAAAACCATCCTCTCGCAGCCCTATCGTTCGCGGAAGCCCGACCTGCCCCGGCCGCCGCCGCGTCCACCCCCGTCCCCGGTTGCCGATCCCGCCGGTCCATACACCCGACACGAAACCCCGCGCCGCAGACCCCCGCGCCTGCCTCGTTTCCGAGACCACCGCACATGCCCCCGACCGACACCAAGACCGCCTCCACCATCCGCAACGTCGCCATCATCGCTCACGTGGACCACGGCAAGACCACCCTGGTCGACCAGCTGCTTAAGCAGTCGGGCATGTTCCGCGCCGGCGAACTCGAGAAACTCATGGGGGGCCAGCACGACCTCATCATGGATTCCAACCCGCTCGAGCGAGAGCGGGGGATCACTATCCTCTCCAAGAACTGCGCCGTCACCTACCACCGCCCCGGCCCCGACGGCGGCGAAGAGACCTACCACGTCAACATCATCGACACCCCCGGTCACGCCGATTTCGGCGGCGAGGTGGAACGAGTCCTCCGCATGGCCGACGGGTGCCTGCTGGTGGTCGACGCCTTTGACGGCCCGATGCCCCAGACCCGATTCGTTCTCTCCAAGGCCATCGAGAACGGCCTGAAGCCCATCGTCGTCATCAACAAGTGCGACCGCCCCGAGGCCCGGCCCCACGAGGTCGTCAGCGAGGTCTTCGACCTGCTGGTGGAACTCGGCGCTGACGACACAGCCCTCGACTTCCCGATCATCTACGCCTCCGGCCGCGACGGCTGGGCCTCCTCCGACCTCGGCGTGAAGACCGCCGACATGCGCGTGCTCTACGACGCCATCGTCGACTTCGTCCCCGCTCCGAAGGACGACGCCGAAGCGTCCCTGCAGCTGCTCATCACCACGCTGGACTACAACGACTACGTCGGCCGCATCGGCATCGGCCGCGTCTACAACGGCCGGATCTCCCCGGGCCGCCCCGTCGCGGTCATCAAGCGGGACGGGACGTTCCAGCAGGACAAGCCCGCCAAGATCCTCCGCTTCGAGGGTCTCGGGCGTGCCGAGACCGACGAAGTCGTCGCCGGTGACATCTGCGCCCTCGTCGGCCTGCAGAGTGTCGATATCGGCGACACCATCGCCGACATCGAGAACCCGGTTGCCCTCCCCCCCGTCACCGTCGACGAGCCCACGCTCACGATGGTCTTCCGCATCAACGACTCCCCGTTCGCAGGCCAGGACGGCGACTACGTCACCAGCCGGCAAATCCGGACCCGGCTCGAGAAGGAACTGCAGCACAACGTCGCCCTCCGCGTCGAGCCAGGGGCGACCACCGACGAGTTCATCGTCTCCGGCCGCGGCCTGCTGCACCTGGGCATCCTGCTCGAGACGATGCGCCGGGAGGGCTACGAACTCTCGGTCGGCAAGCCCGAGGTCGTCATCAAGGAGGTCGACGGCGTCGAGCACGAACCGATCGAGTGGCTGGTCGTCGATGCTCCCAACGACGCCGTAGGGCCGGTCATGGAACTCGTCGGCGCTCGCAAGGGCGAGGTGAAGTCCATGGAGCCCCGCGGCGACGCCATCACGCACATGGAGTTCGAGATCCCCGCCCGTGGCCTCATCGGCCTCCGCTCCCGCCTGCTCACGGCGACCCAAGGCGAGGCGATCATGCACCACACCTTCGAACGTTTCGCCCCCGTCTCCGGCCCGCCCCCGACCCGTCAGCAGGGCGTTCTCGTCTCCATCGAGGCTGGCGCGGTCACGACCTACGCCTGCGAACTCCTTGCCGAGCGCGGGGTCCTGTTCGTCTCGCCGGGCGACAAGGTCTATGCCGGGCAGGTGGTCGGCGAGCACACCCGCGACAACGACCTGGTGATCAACATCACCCGCCTCAAGCACCTCGACAACATGCGCGCCGCCAGCAAGGACAAGACCGTCGTCCTCAAGGCCCCCCGCAAGGTCACCCTCGAGTACGCCCTGGAGTACATCGAGGACGACGAACTGGTCGAGATCACCCCGGCTTCGATCCGGGTCCGCAAGCGGATCCTCGATGAGTCGATGCGCAAACGCTCCGAACGGGCCCAGCGCGATCGCGACGAGGCCTGATCGACCAGGCACGGCCCCGCCTCGCCCCCCGGTCCCCATCCGCCTACCATCCCGCCCCCGCAGCGAACCGGGCTCCAAGCCGGGCGGCCGGCCTCACGCGAGGCCACGGCACGCCCCCCCGGCAAGTGCGGCTGTACCAAGGGTTTGCACCCATGTCGTCCACCTACGCAGTCATCGAGGCCTCCGGCGGCCAGCTCAAGGTCACCCAGGACCTTGAGATCCTCATCGATCTGGTCGAGTCCGGCGCGGTCGAGCAGGGCAAGTCGATCACCTTCGACAAGGTTCTCCTGGTCGGCGGCAACGGCGCCACGAAGATCGGCGCCCCCTACGTCGCGGGAGCCACGGTCACCGCTCAGGTCCTTGAGCCCGAGTTCAAGGGCGAGAAGATCTACATCCACAAGCACCGCCCCAAGAAGACCTACAAGCGCAAGACCGGTCACCGCCAGCGCTACACCCGCGTCAAGATCACCGGGATCAACGGGTAACGATCGGTTCCGCGACAGTCATTCGACCTACTCCAGCCAGACGGCGACCCTCACCCGGGTCGCCGTTTTTCATTGGCTCCCGCCGGCCGATCCATGACCGCCCGCCACGAACGTCCCCCTGTCCCGATCCTTCACCACCCCGGGGAACCGCAGCGCCCGCCCGTGTGCCGCTACGTACACCCCCGGCTCCATCACCCCCGCCCCGAACAGCGCCTCGGTCAGGTTCTGCAGCGCATCGCTCCGCTTCATCTCGTACGGCCGCATTGCCCCGGTCAGCACGATCGGCACCCGCGGCCGCGGGAACGCCGCCGCCAGCCGTTCGCCGGTGAGGCACAGGGTGTCGGTTCCGTGCAGGATCACGATTCCCCCTGCGCCCATGGCGTTGCCGTCCATCGCCCCAGCTCCGCGGGCCGCTTCGACGATCGCCTCGCGATCCGCCTCCGTCATCACCAGGCTGTCCTTGCTCATCAGCTCGATGATGCGGACGCTGGTCCCCTCCAGCCGAAGCCGCTGCAGCATCCGTCCCACGATCGATCGCCGGTTCTCCAGCGACCCCGACCGCTCGTCGTATGTCTTCTCAATGGTCCCGCCGGTGGTGATCAGTGTGACTTGCCGCATGCGCCGCCCGGCCTCCGTCAGGCCCGCCCCAATCCTCTGCCGTCTACTCGTACTTCAGCACCGAGTGCACCGGCCCGTACTTCGACATCCTCGCCGCACCCTTCAGGAACACCAGCTCGATCAGCACAGTGATCCCGACGATCTTCGCCTGCATCCTCGACACGAGGTCGCAGCACGCCTGCATCGTCCCGCCCGTGGCCAGCAGGTCGTCCACCATCAATACCGACTGCCCCGGCTGCACCGCATCGACGTGGATCTCCAGCGAGTCACTCCCGTATTCCAGTTCGTACGACGTCCGCGCCGTCTTCGACGGCAGTTTCCCCGGCTTGCGCACGGGCACGAACCCCGCCGACAAGGCCTGCGCCAGCGCGATCCCGAAGATGAACCCGCGCGACTCCGCCCCGATCACCAGCTCCACGCCCCTGCCGCGGAACGGGTTTGCCATCAGTTCCACGGCGAGCGCCAGCCCTGCCGGATCGCGCAGCAGCGGCGTGAAGTCCTTGAACACGATCCCCGGCCTGGGGAAGTCCGGCACATCTCGGATCATCTGCTTGAGTTGCTGCACCTCGTTCATAGGCGCACAGCGTACGTCCCCCGCGCCTCCCGCGTCCGGCCCCCGCCCCGGCAAGCCTTCACCCCGGGTGCGCCGCCTTCCCTACACTCCCGCTATATGCGTAAGGACCAACGCGCCCAGTCCGCCAAACTCGAGGTCGTCGAACCCATCGGCGACCGTGTGCTGATCCGCAAGGACGAGGACAAGAAGCAGACCAAGGCGGGGATACACCTCCCCGACAAGATCGAGATCCCCACGATCACGGGTCGGGTCGTCGCGATCTCCGCGAAGGTCGGCCGCGATGAGAACTACCCCATCAAGCAGTACGACCGCGTCCTCTTCAACCCCAAGCACGCCATTCCCGTGGAGTTTGAGGGCGACAACCGTCTGTTCGTCATCCCCATCGAGGACATCGTGGCGGTGTTCCGGAAGTCAACGGCGGATTGACAGATCGCCCGCATCGGTTCGCAGCACGCAGCCGGCGCGGTATCCGCGGCAACCGAACTGCTCCACCGCTTGGCAGAACGCCTCAGCAGAAATGCCGGAAGCCCGACGCGCCGCGAGAATGCGAGTCTGTCGGCGCGGGGCTTCCGGGCACGACGCCCGTTAGAAGCAGTTCTTCCGCACGTGCGCTGTGACGATCTCCCTGGCCCGCTTTACGTTCTCCGTCTCCTGCCGCTTGACGTCCCGCCAGAAGGTCTGCAGGTCGGGGTCGGCCTCGGCGTTGGCGATGTACTGGTCGCAGCGCCACAGGAAATCCAGCCGATGGCTGAGGAAGTGAATCAGGTCGCGGTCGTGGTCTTCGCACCCCTTCGTCTCGCCGACATGCGTGTACTGCTGCTCCGCCGCGGGGTGGGCCGTCGGTGACTGCCGGGCTGTGGTGGGAGGTGCCATGGTGGGAGACTCCTTTCGAGTAGTCGTCTCGCCCGCACGCCGGGAGCGACCGGTTCCTTCCGGTCGTGCGCGCTACCCGAAACGCTAGCGGCGAGCGCCCGCCGCGGCGACGCCGTTTCCGCGGCTCCACGAGGCTTCTCCGCAACCTCCACCGAGTCCGTTCGCAGCGCGTTTGCCGAACTCGCACACCTGCAACCAGACCGCACGACCGCCCGCCATGAGGTACCCTTCGCCGCTTGAACGCACCGACTCCCAGCTTTTTCGCTGTCGCTGATCTCCCGCTGGCGGAGTTCCCCAATGCGGTCCACGTTCCGCCGCTGGCCCAGCCGTTCGATGCCGCCATCACGCCGCCAGGGTCGAAGAGTCTGACCAACAGGGCCCTTCTCCTGGCCGCGCTCGCCGACGGCACGTCGACACTCACCAATGCCCTTGTCGACGCGGACGACACACGAGTCATGATCACGGCCCTGCGCCAACTCGGCGCTGAAATCCGCGCCGAGGGCGCCACGCTCCACATCCGCGGCGTCGCCGGCCGCTGGCGGCCCGCGTCCGGCAGTGGGGGGGAGACTCTCGATCTTGAGAACGCGGGCACCGCGGTCCGGTTCCTCACAGCCGCCGCCATCCTCGCCCTTCCCGGGTCGGGCCCGATCACCATCGATGGCAACGCCCGGATGCGAGAGCGCCCGATCGCTGGTCTGGTCGACCTGCTGCGCACGCTCGGCGCCGCCGTGGAGTACGCCGGCAACCCGGGCTTTCCGCCGGTCCGCGTGCATCCGGTGGCCGACCTGCAAAGCCTCCGGAGCACCTTGCTGATCAACTCGACTGCATCAAGCCAGTTCATTTCCGCCCTGCTGCTCATCGCCCCGTTTCTCCCCAACGGGCTCGCGGCCAGCCTCCTGCCGCCTGTGACCAGCGAGTCGTATGTCAACATGACGCTGCGCCTGCTGGAGTCGCTCGGTATTGTCATCAAGACCGCGGACATCGGTCCACCCGGCGGCCCGCGGCAGCGAGACATCCGCATCAACCCCGGCCGTCAGTCGGCGTCGTCCCGCAGCCTTTCAGCCTCCGGACTCGCAGCGTTCGAACTCGACATCGAGCCTGATGCAACAAGCGCCACGTATCTCTGGGCCGCCGCCGTGCTCGCAAACGGCTCGCGCACCACGACGCCCGGCCTGGGCCCGGCCAGCCTGCAGGCCGACGCCGCGGGTTTCCTCAACGCGCTTCGCGCCATGGGTGCGGCCGTCGAAACCGCCTGCGCGGACAGCAGCCGTATCCCACGCCCGGCCGGCATGTCCGTCCGATCCGCGGCCGCCCTGCGGCCCATCGATCTGGACTGCTCCAACATCCCCGACGCCGCAATGACCCTCGCTGTCCTCGCCTGCTTCGCCACGCCCTGGCCGGCAGACCCTGCTGCCACTTCCACGCTCCGGGGCCTGCGCACGCTCCGCGTCAAGGAATCCGACAGGCTCGCCGCGCTCCAGGCCGAACTCACCAAGCTCGGCGCCACGGTCGAGATCCTCACGACCAGGGACGACGAGGCCCTCCGCATCACCCCGCCGCCGCGCCTCCCCAGCCCAGCCGAGCCTCTCGTCTTCGAGACCTACGACGACCATCGCATGGCCATGTCCCTCGCCCTCATCGGCCTGCGCGTTCCCAACGTCGTCATCCGCAACCCGGCCTGCGTCGGCAAGACCTACCCGACATTCTGGCGGGACCTCGCGGGGGTATACACGCCTGCGGGTCCCACTCAAACCTTGTGAGCGGGAAAGTAGGAGGCGCTGGAACAAGTGCCCCTCCTTCGAGCATCGCAGGGCACCGCACGCCCCCGGCCGCTCACGTCGCAGGCCCTCCCAGGCTCCATAACTCCGTCGCCCGGGCACATCTCGCTTCACACACGTAACATCCCTATTGCATCCCACGAACCGCCGCCGGTATCCTGACCTTGCGGCCCTCACCGCTCTGCCCGTGGGTGTGTTCCAACCCGCTCTCGCCCCGCGGCTGACCGGCGCTCGACGCCAGTCAGCCGGTTCCGCGCACGCCGGTTCTTCGCGCTCTTCCCCGCACGAAGGCATCGCACGGTCGCGGCTTTGGAACCGTCTCGTGGCCTACGACCCCTCTTTCGCGATCGGCCGCCTTGCTGCGATCCTCGCCGCGGCCCTCTCGCTCTCACCCGCCCTCGCCGGCCCACGCCCCGACTGCCCAGGCGACTTCACCCGCGACGGCTCGGTTGACCCTGTCGATGTCTCCACCTTCATTCGTGCCTGGGTCGCCCTCGATCCCGCGGCGGACTTCAACTCCGACGGCCTCGTCACCGCCCCCGACGTATCGTCCTTCATCTCCGCGTGGCTCGGCTCACTCGCGACCACCGGGGGCCACTGCCCGCTCGCCAATCCCCCGGCCCCGATCGTCTTCGTCTCCCGGCGCATCCCGGCCTGCGGCTCTGATGCGTGGTCCACGCCCCGCGCCCTCCCCGGCGTCGGCCCCGCCACCAGGTTCATCCCCGCAGCGCCGGGGTCGCTGATGATCCTCGAACCCTCCGGCCAACTCCGCACCCTCATCAACGGCGCCAACCCCACATCTGCCTCCTTCAACCTCATCGACGTCAACGCCCCGGCGGTCTCCTACGACGCCCAGTGGATCGCCTTCGCCGGCCTCCCCGCGCCCCCACCCGGCACCACCTACCCCTCCCTCCCCAACTCCAACCCCGGCGCCTGGCGTCTCTTCCTGATCCGCCCCAACGGCGCCGACCTCCGCCAACTCACCTTCTCCAGCCAGGACTCCCTCGATCTCTCCCAGTTCGGTTCCGCGGCCGCGGCCCTGCGCCCCTACGACGACACCGACCCCGTCTTCCTCCCCGATGGTCGCATCTGCTTCTCCTCGACCCGTTTCCCCTCGTTCTCGCACTACGCGGCGACGCGCACCACCAATCTCTACGTCATCAACACCAACGGCACGCGCCTCATCCGCCTCACCGCCGACCGCAACGCCGCGGACCGCCCCCTCGTCGACCCGATCTCCGGCCGCATCGTCTACTCCCGCTGGATCCGCAACCCCCGCTTCCCCGCCGCCTCCGCCGACACCACGATCCCCGTCGATCCCGATGATCCCGGCCAGGGCTTCCTCGAGTCCAACGGCCTCACCACCGACCCCGCCGCCGCCGTCGGCGGCCCCTCCATGAACCGCAACTTCTGGCAACTCATCAGCCTCAACACTGACGGCAGCGCCATCCGCCTCTGGTCCGGCCGCGGGCGCGACCAGCACCTCAACCACGCCTATCCCGGCTCCTTCGCCCCCGACGGCACGCTCTTCGCGGCGTACTACCCCGACCTCTCCCTCACCCACACCGCCGGCTTCGGCGGCATCCGCCACTGGTCCCCAGGCCCGCACCCCTGGCTTCCGGTCCTGGGCGTCACCGACACCTCCGCCCCGCCCCTCAATCCGATCGCGCCGCACATCCGCGCGGCCCCCCTCTACGCCACCGACCCCGAGTTCATCCCCGCGCCCGGCGGCAGCGGGGGGGGTGGGGGGGTGGTCCTCTCCGCCGCCCCCGACCTCCACCAGGATTACGGCCTTTACCTCTGCGCCCCCGACGGCTCCAACCTCCGCCTCCTCCTCGACCTCCCCAACACTTCAGAACTCCGCCCCCGCGTCATCCGCTCGCGCCCGCTCGCTCCGCTCATCCGCGATCAATACCGCGATTTCCCCACCGAGCCCGCCCCTCCCCTCCTCCCACCCGCCAACCCCGAGTCCTTCCTCGCCCCAGGCCACACTTTCATCTTCTACTCCTTCAACATCTACGCCAACGCCGACGTCGATACCGACATCATCTCCGCCCCCGCCGTCGGCTCCGCCGACTTCATCCGCTTCTTCGCCGATCCCCAGCGCACCAGCCCCGGCTTCGCCAGTCTCGATTGGCCCATCCACCTCGGCGATACCCCGATCCGCCCCGACGGCCTCCCCGCACTCCCCGGCGGCGGCGCCTCGCTCTCCTTCCCGCCCGCTCCGGGGAGTCTGCCGCTCTTTGAACAACTCCGCTCCAACTCAGGCATCGTCCCCCTCACCGGCGGCCCCACCCCCGAAGGCGCGGCCCACGGCGGGGCCGCCAACTTCGCCCCCCCGGGCACCTCCACCGTCTGCGTCGGCTGCCACACCGGCCACTCCATGATCCCCGTCCCCGCCGACGGCTCCGAGGCCGTCTGGACCAATCTCGCCCCCGGCGCCGCCGTCACCACCTCCTCCTCCCGCACCCCCACAGCCCACCTCGGCCTCATCGACCGCCGCGCCCTCAAGGCCGACCCCCAGTCCACCTGGACCTCCGCCCCCAACCAGCCGGACAACCAGTGGGCCCGGCTCACCTTCCCCGTCCCCATCGCCGTCCGCCGCATCGTCCTCTACGACGTCAACCCCTCCGCCGCCTCCACGCTCCACACCGCCTCCGCCCGTATCCGCCTCTACGAGGACGCCGCCGCCACCCTCCTCCGCGCCGACACCACCGCCTCCAACCTCTCCCCCTCCGGCACACCCATCCCCTTCCCCGACCTCTCCCGCATCCGCGCTGTCCGCATCGATCTCCTCTCCGTCTCCGGCTCCTTCCTCTCCGCCCCCGCGGCGGGTCTCGCCGAGATCGAAGTCATCGCCAAGGGCGAGGCTCCATAGCCCCCTCCCCCCCGCGCGCCCGCCGCGGCTGACCAACCCACCACCCCCGACTACCCTCCCCCGTACGCCCCAGCCCTCAGCCATCCCGAGGGATGCCCGGGCCTCCCCATCCCCGCGGCGTCCCCCGCACCCCCCCAAGGACCCCACCGCCCCATGCCCTCACTCGACATCGTCAGCCGAATCAACTTCGCCGAGCTCGACAACGCCATCAACAACACCCTCAAGGCCGTCGCCACCCGCTTTGACTTCCGCAACTCCCCCGTCGAGATCACTGTCGACCGCAAGGAGAAGAAGCTCAAGATGGTCGCCGCCGACGACGGCAAGATGAAGGGCCTCCACGAGATGTTCACCTCGGCCGTCATCAAGCGCGGCCTGCACCTCAAGTCCTTCGAGTTCGGCGAGATGGAGCAGGGGGCCGCCGGCCACACCAAGCGCGAGGTCAAGCTCAAGGAGGGCCTCACCCCCGAGCTCGCCAAGCAGATCGCCAAGATGGTCAAGGAGACCAAGATCAAGGTCCAGGCGAGCATCCAGGGCGACGAGGTCCGCCTCACCGGCAAGAACATCGACGACCTCCGCACCATCATGGCCATGCTCGACAAGGCCGGCCTCGAGCAGCCCCTCCAATACATCAACATGAAAAGCTAGCCCCCCCCTCCCCCCTCCCCCCTCCCCCAGCCCTTCGGGGCCTTCAGGCCGCTCATCCCCGGCCCCCGATCTCCCCTCCCCTCGATATCATCCGTCCCATTCCCACACGCCTCAGCCCCTCTCGCCCCCCGGAGCCCCTCATGCCCTCAGCCATCTCGATGCAGTCCGGCAAGCTCAGCGTCCCCAGCGACCCCATCATCCCCTTCATCGAGGGCGACGGCACCGGGCCGGACATCTGGCGTTCCTCGGTCCGCGTCTTTGACGCCGCGGTCGCCAAGGCCTCGGGCGGCAAGAAGAAGATCCACTGGCACGAGGTCCTCGCGGGCGAGAAGGCCTTCAACAAGACGGGCAACTGGCTCCCCGACCAGACCATCGCCGACTTCAAGACCTACCTCGTCGGCATCAAGGGCCCGCTGACGACCCCCGTCGGCGGCGGCATCCGCTCGCTCAACGTCGCCCTCCGCCAGCTGCTGGACCTCTACGTCTGCCTCCGCCCCGTCCGCTGGTTCCAGGGCGTCCCCAGCCCGGTCAAGAAGCCCGGCGACGTGGACATGGTCATCTTCCGCGAGAACACCGAGGACATCTACGCCGGCATCGAGTGGGCCGCGGGCACACCCGAGGCCGCCAAGTTCCTCGCCTTCATGGAAAAGGAGTTCCCCAAGGAGTTCAAGAAGATCCGCTTCGGCAGCAAGGAGGCGGGCCAGGCCTGGTGGAAGCAGCTCGAATCCGTCGGCGCCCCGCCGCGGACGGATATCCCCGTGCAGGTGGGCGTGGGGATCAAGCCCGTCTCCCACTTGGGCACGGGCCGCCTGGTCCACTCCGCGATCTCCTACGCCCTCAAGAACAAGCGCAAGAGCGTGACGTTCGTCCACAAGGGCAACATCATGAAGTTCACGGAAGGGGCCTTCAAGGACTGGGGCTACGAGATGGCCGTCCGGCCCGCGGCGATGGGGGGCTTCCGCGCCCAGGTCGTCACGGAGCGTGAATCGTGGATCCTGGGCAACAAGGAGGCCAACTCCGACCTCTCCGCCGAGGCCAACGCCCGGCAGATCGACCCCGGGTACGACATGATGACCCCGGACCAGCAGAAGAAGATCGTGGCCGAGGTCGAGACGGTCCTTTCCTCCTTGTGGCCCACCCACGGCCAGGGGAAGTGGAAGTCGATGCTGATGATCCGCGACTCGATCGCGGACATCACGCTGCAGCAGGTGCTGACGCGGCCGAAGGATTTCGACGTCATCGCGACGATGAACCTCAACGGCGACTACCTCTCCGACGCCCTTGCCGCGCAGATCGGCGGCATCGGCATCGCCCCGGGGGCGAACATCAACTACATCTCCGGCCACGCCATCTTCGAGGCGACGCACGGCACGGCCCCCAAGTACGCCAACCTCGACCAGGTGAACCCCGGCTCGGTCATCCTCTCAGGGGAGATGATGCTGCGGTACATGGGGAGCGGTGGGGATGCGGATTGGACGAAGGCCGCGGACCTGATCATCAAGGGCATGGACGGCGCGATCTCCGCCAAGACGGTGACCTACGACTTCCACCGGATGATGGAGGGCGCGACCAAGCTCAAGTGCTCGGAGTTCGGGGATGCGGTGATCAAGCACATGGGGTGAGAGTGGATTTCTTCCGTGCCTGTACCGCCAAAGGACACTGTAAGCGCCAACTCCCTTGACTGGGCCAGGGCACACGTCTCTCGATACGGTGACACGGATGTGTTTCCGGTTCCCTTTGAGTTCGAGTGTTTGTGGGCTGATTGGTCTGCGGTCCAGACTGCGCTAATCAACCAAGACCTTGGGACGGTAGCCCCTCGGGCGACTCGCACGATGCTTGTGCCGAAGTCGCAGGGGGGGTTTCGGGTCGCCACGCAACTCGACCCCCTCGATGCACTTCTCTACGCGGCGATGGGGTATGAAGCGGCCGCAAAGATCGAAGACTCGCGAGTTCCGGCTGACAAGAGGGTCGCGTGTTCGTTTCGACTCAGCCCTCAATCGACGGGCGACCTCTTCGTCGCGAACGCTGACGGCTGGAAGGATTTCCAGGAACACTCTGGTCAACTGGCCAAACACCGCTCGTGTGATTTCGTTGCCCTGGCGGATATCAGCGACTTCTACAACCAGATTTACCACCATCGACTGAACAACTCACTGGCGGCAGCAATGGTGCCTGCCCCTCGGCCCGACAGTGTGGAGGCATTCATCGGTCGATTCACGGCGCAGCAGTCGCGCGGGATTCCCGTCGGCCCGTCAACATCGATCTTGCTCGCCGAAGCATGCCTCAGCGATGTCGATCACCGACTAATTCATTGCGGGTTCAATCACACCCGCTATGTAGACGACTTCCGGATTTTCTGCAAAAGCGAGGCGGAGGCGGTCCATGCACTGCACGAGATTACCCATTACCTCTTCACGGCACACCGCCTCTCCCTCCAGGCACATAAGACACGCATCGTCCTTGCAAAGGACTTCATCCGACAAGAGTTGGTCGAACCGGAGGAGCGTGAGAACGCCGCAAAGATCTCACAAGGAAAGAGGCTCATTGAGCGAGCGATGGATGCGGCTGCCTACGCAGGCTTGGAGGTTGACGAGGACGAGATTCTCGAGGCAAAGGAGCAAGAAATCGTTCGGAAGGCACTTCTATCGACGTTCAAATCGTGCGTGCGAAAGCCGCCGATCCATCTCGGCCTTGGCCGGTACGTGCTAAGAAGGGCCAGTTCGCTCCGCATCAGGGCGCTTCTGCGGCCCGTTGTCGAGCATCTTCCGATATTGACGCCAGTCTTCCGCGAAGTCATCCACTACTTCGATAGAATCTGGAATGATGAGGTCCGTGATGTCTTGTCGTCAGCGCTCCCAGATTTCTTGTCGAAAGACTCTCAAGGTTGGCTCCCATTTGTCCGTGACTGGACGCTTTGGCTCGCCGCAAAGCGACAATTCCTTCCGTCGAAGACCGCGATCCAGTTGGCAGATGACTCGAAGCCTACTTTGGTCGGATGCCGATACCGAGCTCTCTTGGCCGGTTGCTATGGCGAGGTTGACTGGGTCCGAGATCAGAAAGAACGGTGGATGAACGCCGGACCCTGGGAGCGCCGCGCGATTCTCTGGGCCGGTTCAGCGCTGCCCCGGGACGAGCGCCGAGCGTGGTTGGAACCGGTTACGCGGAGTCTCGATCTCACTGATGCCGCTATTGCGAAGAGGGTACGGGCACTTTCGTAGATGCTCGGGTGTCGGCGGGATGGCACCGGCGTCCCGTGCCACTTACCGTCCAAGCAGCACCGAGCGACGCAACCCGCCGACGAGGTTTATGGGGGGCGGTCGATCCGGTGGTACGAGCAGTTCCGGCGGGGCAGGCAGGTGGCACCCATTGAGGGTTCAGACTAGCGGCTTCTTGTCGACGATCGCTGCTCGGACCTTCGCACGAATGAGGTCTTTGAGGCATCCATCGCGTTCGAGCAGTAGAACAATTTCGGAGAGGTGCCCCAATAGGAATACGCTCTTGGCGAGCGACTCGCGACACGTCGTGATCGCAGGCTCTGTGAAACCGGATTGTGAAATTAGAAGCCCTCGCGCTGCGCTCCTATTGAACACGCGTACGAGATGATGTGAGACCTCGCCCACTCCAAGCGGTTGCGCTCGCCATTTCATTTCCACGAGGTAGACGTGGCCGTCCAGTTCGACTACGCCGTCGATCTGTTCGATCACTCCCTCGCCGTCGTCGCCCACGCGCCTGAAGGCATCGCGGATCAGGATCCCATGCGACTTGAACAAGCGATTGAGCACGCCCTCAAGCGCCGTTCCGCGCCAGCTAGCGTTGCTCTCAAGGAAAAGCGCATTGAGGTTGGCCCGGATCTCCTCTCGCTCTACCTTCACGCGGTGGCGCTCCGCGATCGCGGCCTCTCGCCTCCGGCGGAGGTCCTGTTCGGCCTTTTCTCGCTCCTGATTCATGCGAGTGAATGAGTCTTTGATGTTCACCAGCTTGGCGATCTCAGCGACATAGCCCTTTGCCTCCATGCGATCGTTGTCGTAGCAAGTGGAAAAGTTGTCCCATTGGGTCACTCGCTTCAGTACCTCACGGCGCTGCGCCAATGCAGCATCGCCGCGTTCATTTAGCCGCGTCAAGACACGTCGAACAATCTCGAACTTTGTGATACTGTCCCTATCCCGCTGAACCTGATTGCTCAACTCGAGGAGTTCGCTGGCAGTGACGCCGCAGCCCGTAAAGAAGGTCAGGACATCACGCTTTCCCTTGATGAGCCGAGGGACCGCGTTAATGAGGAGCGCCATCAGCTCCGGCGGGTAGTGGTGGACAAGCGATTCGTTCACGCTTCATTGACCCCTGATGACCCGTCCGAAGTCGCCATATGGCCTCCATGCTGAGAGAACGATAGGGGGTCGTCCGTCAGCACGTGGCACGGACATCGTGCCACCGACTCAACCGGCTCTGCGGTGTAGTCGGTGCGTCTTCCCTTCGGCACCGACTGACTCCAAAGCGAGTAAGTCGGTGGCACGCCCCCTCCCCCTCCGCCTCACGGCCGCGTCGCGATGAAGATGATCCAGATGACCAAGGCCACCAGACCCAGCGCGCACCCCGCAATGAGGAGCCCGAGCCTGGTTTCGGCGACGCCGAAGTCGGTCCGGTAGGGGTCGAAGCCCAGGGCCGAGTCGCCGGATCGCGCGGCCGCGGGACGCTTCAGCCGGATGCGCTGCGAGTCGAACTTCTCGAGCAGCACCCACCCCGCCTTGGCCTCTTCTTCCAGCGCCCGGCGGAGCACCTCCGGCTTGCGGAACGCGCCGGTGGCCGAGCGAAGGATCTTGAACTCCCACCCCCCCGCCCCCCCGGTCCCCCCCGTCCCCGCCTCGCCCAGGTCGGCGTCGCTGTACCCGGTCATGCGTTCTTCCTCCTGCTGCTCGGCCCTGCGCCGGGCCGCCGCGGCCCCCGCCGCCGCCGCCGATGCTCCTGCGCTCATGCTGCTCCCCTAGTGCTGACCCCGCTGACCCCGTCACGCGACATGCGAAGACCGCGACAATCGTACTCTCCCGTCAGCGATTCGGGGCTCTGGTATCGTGCCAACGCGAAACTCCCCCCGCCCCTTCGCGAAGAACTCCCGCACCATGTTCGACACACTCTCGCTTATCCCGGTCTGGGCCCTGATCCCGATCCACCTCGTGCTGGGCATCGTCGCCGGCGTCGTGCAGGTCCGGCGCGGCTTCTCCCGCGGCGTCGCGGTGGGGGTGCTGGTCGCGCTCGCCGCGGTCTTCGGCGCGGGCCAGGCCGCGCGGTGGGACTGGAAGACCCGCGAGTCCGTCCTCGGCGGCCCGGCCGACTCCACCCTCCGCCTCCGCCAGGAGGCCCTGGGCGTCGGCGCGACCTACACCCGCAACCGCCAGGAGTGGATGGCCAAGACCGAGGACCAGCGCTGGTCCTGGCGACTCACCACCTTCGGCCTCGTCGCCGGCTCCCTCCTCGCCGGCGGCATCCCGACCATCCTGATCCTCACCCGCCGCGAGTAAGTCCCCCGGCATGCCCCAACCCCGCACCACCTCCCGCGCCTCATCACCCCGCCGCCGCCTCATCGCCGCGATGATCTGCCTCGCGTCGGGCGCATTCGCGACGCTCGCCACGGCCTGGGGTCCGGAGGTCTATCTCGCGATCCGCGCGAGCAAGCAACCCGGCTACCGCCTCGATCAATGGACCGGCGCGGAGCAGCGTCATGTCGTGGACGACCAGGGCATGCGGGTTGGGAAGACGCGATGGATGCCCCTGGTCGAAGAGTGGCGGCTCGAAACGCTGCCGGTGTTGCCGAACCTCGGCGCTCCCGCGGTCAACCTCAACGCCGTGCCAACGTGGGCCCTCCGGCCCCCGCCGGCATTCCGCGATGGCTTCCGCCCGCTGAACGGCATCGACACGGCGACGACGGCAACCGGCTGGCCCTGCCGCGCCGCTCGCCGCGTCACGCTCAACGGCGGAAACGACGGCTATTTCGACTACGAGTCGAGGTACCAGTGGGACCTGAAGTTCCTCCCCAACTCCTCCGCCTACCTGCCGCTCGGCCCGATCTGGCCCGGCCTGCTCGCCGGCGTGTGCTTCTGGTCCGCGATCATCGCCCTCGCCACCTTCGGCCCCGGCGCGCTCCGCCGCGCATGGCGACGCCGACGCTCGCGCTGCGAGACCTGCGGCTACCCCCTCCACGACCTCCCCCGCGGCGAGTGCCCCGAATGCGGCGCCCCGATTGGCCTCCCCAGAGTGTCAGCATGATCCGGTCTCGCGCGCGAGTCTTTGCCAGACGGAGGTATTCTGACGCCAATGCCCCCACCCCGCTCCCCCTCACCCCGCCGCCGCCTCATCGCCGCGCTGACCTCCCTCGCGGCGGGCGCCCTCGCGACGCTCGCGACAGCCTGGGGACCGGAGGTGTACACAGCGATTCGGGAGAGCAATCAGCCTGGCTATCGCGCAGATCGAATACTCAGCGCCAACTCGCAGGGTGTCGGGAACACCAGGCGCGGAGTCGCGGGCACGGTGATGAGTTTGTGCTTTATTGAGGAATGGAGCCTCTGGCTCGTGCCCAACTTGAGATTGAATCAGGCGGACGTCGTCCGAGATGACTCGCCGCCATGGGTCCTGTGGCCACCAGAAGCGTCTGACGGTTGGACGACGACCACCGCATCCGGCTGGCCCTGGCGAGCCGCATTCTGGGCCGTTCTCTACAGCAGGGGTGATGATGGGAACTACTGGCCGTCCGAACACAACCGGTGGATCCTGAGAGTGGCGAGCAGCACTTATGTCTCTCTGCCCCTCGGCCCGATCTGGCCCGGCCTCCTCGCCGACATGTGCTTCTGGTCCGCGTTCTTCGCCCTCGCCACCTTCGGCCCCGGCGCACTCCGCCGCGCATGGCGACGCCGACGCTCTCGCTGCGAGACCTGCGGTTACCCCCTGCACAACCTCCCCCGCGGCGAATGCCCCGAATGCGGCGCCCTCCCGGCGGCGACTGATCGACACCTCGACCGGGGCATGCGGCCCGCAGTGTGGTTTGGTACCTTGACCACCTATGTGGCCATTCAATAAGAAGCGAGTTCCCGATCCATCCGAAGATCCTGGCAACGCATGGGCCCTCGCAGAGGCCGAGGACGAGTCCGGCCGGACCCTGCTCCGATACAACGAGTGGACGCGGAAACTGATAGGACACCCGAACTACCAATATCAGGTCGGCGTCGCGATCCCGCGGCTGATCGACGACGGGGCGCCAAGTGAGCCGACCGTGGAGCAACTCGAGGCGTTCGAAGACGACCTGATGCGATCCCTGTCGGACGGACGGCTGGCCATCCTGGTGGCCGTTATCACCATGCCGAGGATGCGGGAGTTCGTGCTGTACACGAGAGATCACGTCGCCGCAATGACCGCGATCGAAGGCCTGAGGCAGCGCACCGAGGGCCTGATCGTGCAGGCGGTGTGCCAACACGATCCAAAGTGGAAGGTGTTCACCGGTCTGGTGCCATGATGCAGTGCCCGCGTGTCCTCCGGCAGCACCGTCTCACACCCACACACAATCAGCGCCGCCGCCGCCGAAGCACCGCCACCACCCCAAGCCCCAACACCCCCGCCGCGCCCGGCGCGGGGATCGCCGGGCGGAACTCCAGGTCCACCGGCTTGGTGTTCGTCGAACTGAAGCTGGCGTCGATCTCCGCGTAGGTCACCGGGTCGAACGAGTGCACGTTCGTGGTCAGGCCGTCCACCGCGTAGATCCGCCCATCGTGCGGGCTGAGCGCGATGCCGTGGATGCGGCCCCACCCCGTCCCCGCGAATGTCGTGATCGGGTTCCAACTGCTGTCGAAGACGTGGGCCATGTTGTCGCCCATCGCCGTGACGATGCGGCGTCCATCGGGCATGAACACGATGTCGTTGGTGTGGCCCATCCCCAGGCCCCACTGGTTCAGCACCGCCCCCGTGACCCCGTCGATCTCGTACACGCCCGCGCCCACGGCGTACGAGCACACGAAGAGATTGCCGTTGGGGCCGAAGACCATGTCCGAGGGCTCGTTCACGCCCGTGGCGAACGTGCCCAGGTACGCGCCGGTGTCGGCGTCGTACTCGCGGATGTCGTCGGTGCTCATGTCGCCGATGAGGACCGTGTTCGTCCCCGGCCGCCACACGCCCGCCCACTGCCAGCCGCCGCCGGCGTTGTACGTCTGCACGACCGCACCCGTGTTGCGATCCAGCCGGCGCACGCCCGCGCCGCCGAAGGCCGAGCCCACGAGCACATCGCCCACCGCGCCGCCGGTGTGGATGGCCATGATGTTCCCGGTGAGCGGCGCGGCGTTGAAGAACCCCATGGACGCCCCCGTGACGCCGTTGAACTGCCACACGTTGCCGGGGCCTTCTTCGGTCACGTACAGGTCGCCGACCGCCGCGCTCGCGGGGACGCCTGCGAGCAGGCCCGCCACCGAGCCCGCGAAGACGCCAATGCACAGCCGCCGCAGGGTGTTGATCTGCTTCATCTCTCTCTCCTTGGCCCGACACCCGCGGCGGTCAAGCGCACGGCACACACCGAAAAGCGTTGACCCCTGCCGCATGGAGCGGGCGTGGGGCCGGGCAATCTCTCTCCGTGAGCAGTCTACACGAAAGCCATTGCCTCGGGCGCGGCCGGCCGTCTAACCTCCTCGCATGCCAATCTCAGAGGACATCAAGTCGTACAACGCCGCCCAATCCGCCGCCGACAAGCGCATCTGCGACACGCTCGCCAAGGCCATCGACGTCGGCCTGAAGCCCGCCGGCGCCGAGTGCAAGATCTGGCACCGCCACCCCGTCTGGTTCATCGACGGCAACCCGATCGTCGGCTACAGCAAACTCAAGGACAGCGTGCGCCTGCTCTTCTGGAGCGGCCAGTCCTTCGATGAGCCCGGCCTCGCCGCCGCCCCGCCCGACACCAAGTTCAAATCCGCCGACGCCCGCTACACCGCGGCGAAGGACATCTCCGCCAAAGACCTCAAACGCTGGCTCGCGAAGTCGATCGACATCCAGTGGGACTACAAGAACCTCGTGAAGCGCAAAGGCAAACTCCTCCGCCTGAAGTAGCCCCCCTCCCCTAGGTGGCCCGGCTCTCCGAGCCGGGCCGTCCCCAGCCCCCGCCCCTCCCCACATGGACGGCCAGATCAAACCCGCTCGGCATCGAGCGCCACCGACGATCGCGCCGCCAGTACTGTCGAGCCGGGCGCCATCGCCGAATGGCGGAGGGCCCGGGTCTTCCGTCCTGCCTTCGAGGGACCATCGAATTGAACGACTCCGACCACGTCGCACTGCTTGCCGACGCATCGCTGCTGCTTGGCGGCGTGGTCGGTTGCCTCCAATGCGGCGAACTCCATTGGTACCGGGTAATGGACCGCCTGCTCAACGACGAGGACGACAGCCAGCACGCGCAGGAACTCTTCCAGATCGGCTAGCGCTGCCGCGGGAGGCGGGGGAGGGGGGATTGGACCAAGGCCGCGAACCGATCACCAAGGTCGTGCCACCGACTCAACCGGCTCTGCGGTTTAGTCGGTGCTCCTGCCCTTCATCCCCACCGACTGACTCCATGGCGACTGACTCGGTGGCACTCCCTACCCGTCCCTATTAATCTGCCCCCCGGTGGACCCGTCTCAACCAACTCGAAAGAGGATGAAGCGGTTCGAACTCCCCGGCGGCGTCCGCTTCATCACGTTCTCCTGTCAGCGACGGCTCCCGCTGCTCTCCAATCCGTCCATCCGCCGCATCATGGTCGATTCGATCGCTCAGGCACGAACCTCGCACGGCTTCGAACTCTTCGCATGGGTGCTCATGCCCGAGCATGTTCATTTGCTCATCCGGCCGCACCAAGACACCCCGCTGGACCGCCCACTCAAGTCGATCAAACTCGCCGTCGCCAAAGCGGCGATCCGCCGTTGGCGTGATCTGGGAGCCAACAGGTTGCTCACCAATATCGACGACGGCCGCGGCACCCCTCGCTTCTGGCAGAAAGGCGGCGGCTTTGACCGCAACGTCCGCGACGCCGCCGAGTTCTGCAGGGAAGTCCGCTACATCCATCGCAATCCTGTGGAGCGTGGCCTCGTGACGGCGCCTGAACTCTGGACTTGGTCGAGCGTCCACTGGTGGATGGGCCATCGCGGCGACGAACTCCCATGCGATCCGCCGCCCGGCCGCCCCGACTCCTGGGCCCGCTGGATGGGCTTCAGATGAGCCGTGCCACCGACTCAATCGGCTCTGCGGTTTAGTCGGTGCATCCTGTGTTCGGCAACGCACGGTCAGTTGGTGCCACCGGCCGCGGCATCCACGCGCGTTCGAACGCGCGGCGCCAATCGTCGCCAAGCAAGCCTGTCTCGAAGTGGTGCGCTGCGCCGGTCGAGAGCATGCAATAATGCTCCCATATTTGCTGCATCGCCCAGAGGAGACGCTGGTGATAGCGAATGTGGGGTCGTCCCGAGTCGCGTCGGCTCCTGTGCGCGACCCGGCTGTTGATATGGTTTCGCAGCGGTTCCGCCCGCTCGTTAAGCCATTCCAGGTGGCGCAATGCCCTAACAGGCGGATAAATCTGGGCTGTGCAGTCCGCAGCAAGACGGGAGAAGTCCTCATCGCCCAACGCCTCCCATTCGGCAGCATGCTCCGGGTAGGCTGCGACGTATCTCTGGACATAATCTGAACGTCGAAAGATGACGTCCCGCCTCGCGACGCGAGAGATTAGCGATGCCAAGCAAATGCTGCGAGAATCGCGATCGACTTGGCGTCGGAGACCCATTCCGAAGGCGATGAAGTGTGATCGCGTGATGAACTCCATCGCCTCTCCGGGCTCTCCAGCGTGCGGATTGACAAGAAGGTTGCTGTTGAGTCCGCACCACAGCTCGTGATCGGATTGCAGCTGGATCAGATCGTTGAGAACGATATCCAGTTCCACAGCGAAGGAGTTAATCTTATTCATCGGAGTCCCTTCCTTTAGTTCACCACACTAGAGTAGGTGGGTATGACCCGGCAGGTAGCACTGACGCCGTGCCACCGACTCAACCGGCTCTGCGGTTTAGTCGGTGCGTCCTGCCCTCCGGCACCGACTAACTCCAAAGCGAGTGAGTCGGTGGCACGCCTACCCGTCACGGATAGTCTGCCAGACGCATCCTCCTGGTGGCACCAAGCTTCCCCCAGCCGTGCCACGTCCCCCTGTTCGTCTGCCCAGCGGCACCCCCCAAGGCACCGCGCCTCTCCCCGCCGGAGGGAGTCGCAGAGGGAACCAGCATGGTTCCCTCTGCATCCGCGCCGACTGTCCGCGTCCACACATCATGCTCGGTCGTTCATACTGTCTCTCCCGATGTTCACGCCCCAACAGTTCGAGGTACTCTTTCCCCTCGCTTGTGCCTGGGCAGAACGCCAGGAGGAAGTCGCCCTTTGCCACGGCGTCCCGCTTTCTCCAAGCCAGTCGGCTGATGCCGCGAGGATCGGTATCGCGCGGCCCGAACGCATCCGGCTTCTGAACGTCGACCGCATCCCGCAGCCCGATGACCCGTCGCTGCTCGCCGCGGCTGACGCTCTCCAGTTCCTGACCCCGGCAACGACGGGATTGTGCCTGCGCTACGGGATCTTCGTGCACCGCGATGCATGGGGCGATCGCCGCCTGGTGGTCCACGAACTCGTTCACACGCTGCAGTACGAGCGCTTGGGCGGGTTTCGCGAGTTCCTCCGCCAGTACCTTCTGGAGTGCATGACGGTCGGCTACTCCGCATCCGCAATGGAACAGGAAGCGGTCAGCGTCACCAGCCGGATCTGTTCGTAGCGCTCGGCCCATCCCAAAGGGACCAGCATGGTTCCTTCTGCGCCAGCAACCCTCCGCCCCCGCAAGCCCGAGCGCAACTCCCCACCACGTCACCACTTGAGCCAATTTTTGCATTCCTATCAAAACCCTATTGACACACCGTCAAAAACCCGTATCCTGCCCTGGTCATGCTCAATCTCCCCTCCTCCTTCAACCCCTCCCCCGACCTCGCGGCGAAGATCCTCGATTCCGTCACCGACCCCACACTCACCCTCCGCGACGTCGCCGACCTCCACAACACCACCGTCGAGGCCCTCGTCCTCTGGTTCGCCGAGCCCGAGATCGCTGAACGGCTGGACCAGATCGAATCCACCATCGCCCGCCGCACCCGCATCGTCGCCTCCAACTTCCTCCCCGCGGCCACCATCGCGCTGGGCCGCTCCATCGACGAGCACAACTCAGACGAAGCCCACTTCCCCGTCCGCGCCGGCGACCAGCGAGGGTTAGAACTCCGCCGCCGCTCCCGCGAAACCGCCCGCCGCGCCGCCGCCCTCCTGCTTCGCCTCGCCAACTTCACCCCAGGCCCGCGACACTCCACCTCCACCCCGCGCCCAGCTCACGCACCATCCCCAACACGCACGCCCACCCCTGCCCCATCCTCCCAATCCATCGCGCCCTACCCGCCAACCGCTCCTCCAGATCCACTCTCGCCCCCGCCGACCCCCTCGCGCGCACCGCATCCCGCCACAGCCCACACCACCGCGCCCTCCCGAATCTCGCTCCCCCAACTCAGCCCCGCCGCGCGCACTGGCCACGATGGGCGGCGCTTGCCGCCCCCGACCCCGTGCTCAGCCGGGCCGTGATGTCTGCTCGGTCCGCCGCGACTACCGCCGGAACCCGCCGCCCCCGTGCCACCCGGAGAACCGCGCATCGGTACGCGCCTGGGCCGCCCCGAGATACGCCCCGTTGTGGTACCAGTTGTGGTAGTACCACGGCAGCGCCGCGTACCCCAGTCCCCCGTAGTACCAGTTCGGGTACACGGTGTTCTCCGCCATCGCCGTCGCGTTCGCCTGCGCCTGCTGCGCGGCCGTCAGGTGCTGCTGCGCTGCGCACATCGACTGCTGCATCTGCTGCATCGCTTCCTGCTGCTGCTGGGCCTGTTGCTGCAGTTGCTGCTTCTGCTCCTGGATCTGCTTCTCCTGCTGCTGCGCCTCTTTGGCCGCCAGCGCCGCCGCCTGCTGAGCCTCGGCCGCCTTCTGCTGCTCGGCCTGCAGTTTCAACTCCCCCGGCACCCACGCCTGGTAGTCCGACACCTTCCCCTTCGCCTCCAGGAACTGCGACATCGCCCGCACCCGCAGCCGGTTGTCCCCCATCGTCGCCCACTGCCGCTGGCAACTCGAGGTGTACAACTGCAGGTACGCCCCCAGCTCATCCTTCGGGACATCCGCCAGCGCCGTCGCGTACGACGACCCCGCCATCGGCCCGCGCAGCAGCGCCACGCTGATCTGCAGCGCGTTGTCCATCGTCAGCGGCGCCGGATCCGGCACGGCTTTGAACCCCGCGAACGCCTCCCCAAGCCCGCTCGCCTGGATGTACCCGCTCATCAGGTCCGCCTCGGTCACGGTCTGCGCGCCCAGTTCGTCGAGCACGTCGTTGGTGAACATCAGCGCCCGGATCCGCTCCAGTTCGCTCACCGTGCTCAGGTCGACGGTCTGCCAGGTGAGCGTCTTGATCTCCGCCGGCAACTTCGAGAGATCCACCGTGGGCTGCTGCGCCGCGGCCGCGCTGCACCACACCCCGGCAACCACACCACAGATCGCGGCACGACAGATCGCGGTACGAAGGATCGTTCGCATGTTCACTGCTCCTGGTCGGTGTTCGCCAATCCCGGCACCCCAGCCCCGCCTGCCTCGCCCCCGCCTTGCTGTCATCATCATATGGAATCCCGGCCGCCCGCGGCAGCCCCCCCTCCCGCCCCCCGGCCGACCCCTATCCTCGATCATGCCCTCCTCCCCCCGAGCCCTGGTCATCCGCGCCGCCGGCACCAACTGCGATTCCGAGATGGTCCGCGCCTTCGAACTCGCCGGCGCCCGCGTCGATCTGGTCCACCTCGACCGCCTCACCGCCGAGCCCCAGCGCCTCGACGACTTCGACCTCTTCGGCTTTCCCGGCGGCTTCTCCTACGGCGACGACATCGCCTCCGGCCGCCTCTTCGCGGTGCGTCTCCGCGAGCGTCTCTACCCCGCCCTGCGCGCGGCGGCGGAGCGCCACGCCCCCATGATCGGCGCGTGCAACGGCTTCCAGGTTCTCGTCCAGGTCGGCCTCCTCCCCGGCCCGATGCCGCCCGCCTCCACGTGGCCCGAGGCCCCGCCCGTGCAGACCTGCGCCCTGGCGCACAACGTCCTCCCCGCCGGTGGCAGCGGCTTTGTCGATCGCTGGGTCCGCGTCGACCCCAACCCCAAGTCGCCCTGCATCTGGACCCGCCCGCTCGTCGACGCCTTCCGCGCCGACCCCGCCCGCGCCGAGCGATTGCTCCGCCTGCCGATCGCCCACGGCGAGGGGCGGTTCGTCACCCACTCCCCGGCGGAACTCGATGCGATCGAGTCGAACCACCAGGTCGCCCTCCGATATGCCTCGTGGGAGGGCGGCACCGACAACCCCAACGGTTCGTCGGGCAGCGCCGGCGGAGTCGCGGGCATCTGCGACGCCTCGGGCCGCATCTTCGGCCTCATGCCGCACCCCGAGCGGTACCTCGACTGGAACCGCCACCCCTTCTGGACCCGCCTCGAGGAGTCCGACCGCCGCGGCGACACTCCCGGCCTGATGATGTTCCGCGCCGCCGTCGAAACCGTCGCACCCGCGCGAGTCTGATCCGTGACGACACCCCCGATCTCGCCGCCGACGCAGCCTCCAACGTTGTCGCCCCCGGCCAACCTGGACTGCGTGAAGTGCGGCTACTCCCTGGCCGGGATCCCCTCCAACGGCCGCTGTCCCGAATGCGGCATTCTGGCGGACTATTCACGCCGCGGCGTGCTGCTGTGCTACGCCAACCCCGAGTTCCTCGCGCGGATCCATGCTGGAGCGGTGCTGGTCTTCATGGCGCCGCTGCTGTACATCGGAATGCTCGTGCTCAGCTTCGCGGCGGCCATGCTCAGTGCGGGCATCGTCACACCTGTATTCAGCGTCGGGGATCTGCTCTTTGCGATGGTCCAATGCGTGGTTTCCGGCGTCGGGCTCTACGGCTGGTGGCAGCTGAGCACGCCGGACCCGCGGCACGGCGATTCGCTCGGCGGCGGGGCCGCGAGGAAGACGCTCCGCATCACGGTCGTCATCATCGGCGTCGGGCTGGTGTTGACGACGATCGGCGCCGGATGGACAGGGGCGGTGACCCCGATTGTCCGCGGCGGGTCGGCGGGGTCTGGCGCCGGCCTGATGCTGGGGCTGCTGGCTATCGGCGCTGCGGTCCTGAGCTGGATCGCGTGGATCGTGAAGTTCTTCGCCTCGATGGTCCACATCCGGACGATCGCCCGCCGCATCCCGTCGTACGTGCTGGCCAAGCGGGCGGAGAACATCATGCTGTCGGGCTCGATCATCACCGTTGGAGCCATTCCGGCGATGCTCATCGGGGCATTGCTTGGTCCGGCGATCTTGTGCCCGGCCATCGTTCTCATCGTCGCGTGGCTCGTCTGGATTGTCATGTACATCCTGCTGCTGAACCATGTCCGGGTGGCGCTGAGAGATGTCAAGGCAACGTCCGCCGGGTTCCTTGCATCGGCGGGTGTCGAGGGGCCGTAAGTCGCGTTGCCGCAACGGCCTCGGGCGTGGCGGCAGGGTGCGTGCCGGTGGGGGAGGGGGTGGGTTGTGCAGCCGGCGGGGGCGGATAGCCGTACAAGGATGTGACATGCCCATCGATCCCCGCACCTTGAATCGGCCGGCTGTGTACGTCACGGAAGATCGCGCCTGTGTCGGCTGCGGGTACAACCTGATCGGGCTGCGCACCAACCAGCCGTGCCCGGAGTGCGGGCGGCCGATCTACCAGAAGTCCAAGGGCGCGTTCAACGAGCACGTGGTCGAGGCGCCGCTTGAGTACCTGACGCTGCTCCGGCTCGGCGGGGCGCTCATGTTCTTCGGGTACGTGGGGATGATCGTCTCGCTGTTCATCGCCGGGAAGTCGGCGTCGCCGCTCGGGTCGTTCCCGCTGGCCGCCGCGGCGGTGGCGTGGTGGCTGGGGGTGGTCGTGGTCACGCGACCACGACCGGTCATGCCGAGCATGGAGGCCAACCCGGCGACGGAGTGGGTGGCGATCCGTCTCTCGGCGCGGATCACGCAGGCGTTCTGGCCGCTCTTCGCGGCGCTCGCGGCCATCGCGGCGCTGGGGTCGCGGGCTCCGATCTCGGTGGACATCCTCTCGGTGCTGGCGTCGATCGCGCTGCTGGTGGCCGCGGCGGGGATGCTCCCGGTCTGCCTGCAACTGAACAACCTCAGTTACTGGGCGAGGGATTCGTGGTCGTTCTATGCGCTGCGGACGCTGTCGATCGCCGGGCCGATCTCGTGCTTCCTCGGCCCAGCCACGGTGAGCAACGGCCTGCCGGGCCTGGTGGGCATCATCGGCTCGCCGTCGGCTCCTGAGGCGCTGGTCTACATCGTGCTCTTTGCGATCTTTGTCGTGATCCCGCAGGGCGTGCTGGTGGTGACGCTGTTCCGCTTCTACCAGATCGGCCGGTGGGCGGTGACCAACCACGATACGAGCGCGGCGCGGGAGCAGCGGTTCCTGGACCGGTTCGCCGAAGCAGAGCGGAACCGGCCGGCGGTGGTGCCGGATCCTGACCCGTACGCCAACATCGGATCGGCCCTTCCCCGCGCGGCGGACCACGACTCGGCGCCGCTCTCGAGCGGTCCGCTCAAGCCCGCCGGTCGTTCGGGCGTGGGCCGCAAGAAGTACACGCGGCCGGATGACAAGCCGCCGGTGCGGTTCCCGATGAGCGGGTGAGCTGGCGGGTGTGGGCGGCTGCTGGGCGCGGTGGCGAAACCCTACACTTGCCGCGTGTCCACCGCGAAGCCCAAGGTGCTGGTTGCCATGTCCGGCGGCGTTGATTCGTCGGTCGCGGCCGCGCTGTTGAAGCGGGACGGGTACGACGTGGTCGGCTGCTTCATGCGGCTGGGCTCGCCGGGGGAGACGCTCGACGAGATGGTTCAGGATCAGCCCGGCGCGTGCGAGGCGAAGGGGCCGAAGATCGGGCACCAGGGGTGTTGCTCGATCAATGATGCGGCGGATGCGCGGCTGGTCGCCGCGGAACTGGGCGTGCCGTTCTACGTCTGTAACTTCAAGAAGGACTTCGGGCGGATCATCGACTACTTCGTGGATGAGTACGTTGCGGGGCGGACGCCGAACCCGTGCGTGCGGTGCAACGACTGGCTCAAGTTCGGCAAGTTGCACGAGTACGCGAGGCAGATCGGGGCGGACTTTGTCGCCTCGGGCCACTACGCGCGGATCGGTCCACTCCCCCAGGCCCCGCATGTCCCCCGCCTCCTCCGTGCCATCGACCACACCAAGGACCAGTCGTACGTGTTGTTCGGCATGCCGCACGGCCAACTGGGGCATACTTTACTTCCGATCGGCGGATATTACAAGCCCCAGGTGCGGGATCTTGCGAAGGAGTTCGGGCTACCGGTGTTCGACAAGCCGGACTCGCAGGAGATCTGCTTTGTCAGCACGGCGAGTTACGCCGACCTGGTGGAGACTCGCCGGCCGGGGAGCGCGAAGCGTGGGGACATTGTGGATGAGACGGGGCGGAAGATCGGGTACCACCTGGGGCAGCACCGGTACACGATCGGGCAGCGGCGCGGGGTGGGTGTGGCCGCGGCGGGGGGCGAGGCGGTGTACGTGATCGAGAAGGATGCGGCGGCGAACACGATTACGGTTGGCCCGCGGGAGCGGCTGCTGGCCGCGGGGTGCACGGCGCTGGAGGCGAACTGGCTGGCGCCGCGCGAGGGGCTGCCGCGGGACGGGGCGTGGGGCGGGTGTTTCGCGAAGTTCCGGTACAACGCGGAGCCGGTGGCGGCGCGGTTCCGGGTGGTGGAGGATGCGGCGGGGGCGACGCCGTCGGGACGGGTAGGGGCGTTCGAGGTGGAGTTTGATGAGCCGCAGTCGGCGGTGGCGCCGGGGCAGGCGATCGTGCTGTACGAGGCGGATCAGCCGGAGTGTGTGATTGGGGGAGGGTGGATTGGGGCGGCGCGGGCTGGGGGATGATCGCGGGTGTGGCTGAAGTCAACGTCCGCCAGTTTGCTTCTTCCGACGAAGCCACCACCAATCAGATGCCTTGTCTGTCGCGTTGTCCGACATCCGGCCAAGCGCCCAGAATGGAATCCACACGATAATTCCAACGACAATCGCGCCGCCAATGCCGATGCTCGACCATACAAATCGAGTTGCGAAGAATGCTATGGCACCAAAGATAATGCCAGAGTGTCGAATGCCGTCGCCAAAGCTATCGGCAAAGAAATCAAACAGGCTCTGGTTTCGCGTCGTTGGTCTATCATTTCTGTTGTGTGATGTCGCGTTCTGTCGTTCGTCAGCAGTCATATGTGTAGGCGAGCATTCTGTGCTGCGGCGCAGAGGGCGGATCATGGGCTAGACAGGCCCGGTTTGTTGAGTGGGAGGGGGGGGGTGGCTGTATCAGCACCCGCCGGTCTGGACGCCAGCGAGCCATGCTCCGATGAAGGTGGCGATGTCGGCGGGCTCCACCGCGCCGTTGCCGTCGAAGTCGCCGGCGAGGGTGCCGGCGTTGAGGCTACCGAGCCAGGTGGAGATGAAGACGGCGATGTCGGTGGGCTCGAAGGCGCCGTTGCCGTCGGCGTCGGCGGGGCAGGTGGTGGCGGGGATGAAGGCGATGCCGCGGGCGTCGGGGCCGGCGAGGGCGGCGATCTGGGAATCGGTCATGGCGTCGTCGGTGAAGAGGAGGTTGGCGATGTAGACGCTCTCGCCGCGGCCCTGGAGGTCGGCGAAGAGGCAGACGGTGGAGCCCATGGGGGCGGGGTTGGCGGCGTTGGGGGCGAGGACCCAAGGGTTGGGGAAACTGCCCCAGTTGGACCACGTTGCCGGGGGGACGGCGGTGCCGAGGGGCTGGGTGCTGGAGACGTCGGCGTACCTCGGGTCGGTGGACTTGGTGGAGTTGTAGACCCAGCCGCCGTCGCTTTCGCCGATGAACTGGCCGTTGACGAAGATGCGGCTGGTGCCGATTCGGTAGGAATCCGCGGAGATGGCGAGGCGCATCCACTGGTCAGGCCCGATGGCGCTGGTCTGGATGAAGTCGCCGGGCTGGGGGGTGTAGCCGATGCTGGTCTGGCCGGCGACCTGGCGGATGAAGGCGTCGGCGGAGGCGTCGTTGTTGTGGTTGTTGTCGAAGAGGGCGAGGGGGTACTCGGCGGACCACGCGGCCGCGGGGATGTAGAGGTCCATGATGAGGGTCCAGGAGGCGAGCTTGTCGTCGGGCCAGAAGTCGCGGGTGTTGGGCCACATGGCGAGGCCGAGGCCGCGAGATTTGGCGCGGTTGCCGGGGTCGGCGAGGTTGCGGGTGGGGCTGGTCTTGTAGACGGTGGCGGTGCGGCCGTTGATCGCGGGGAGGCCGAAGGTGGCGGTGGTCCCGAAGGAGGACTGGGCCTGCGTGACGCCGGTGGGGGTCGCCGGGTTGGGGTACTGGGTTTCCTGGCCGGGGCCGCCGAGGATGGGGCCGAAGGCGGGATCGTCGAGATAGCGGATCTTGGAGGGGCCGGATGCGGGGAACTCGCCTGTTTCCTTGACGCTCGAGAGGTTGCCGTCGAAGTGCCACTCGGTGGTGACCGGGGCGGGCGGGGTCCACGCTTCCATGGTGGCGGCGCCGGCGGTGACGTTGAGGCCGACGAAGACGGGCTTGGTGATGTTGCGGATCCCGGCGCGGCCGGTGCGGTCGGCGAGGATGTCGAGGGCGAGGGTGAGGCTCAGCGTGAGGCCGGAGAAGGTGCCGCCGACGGGCTCGAAGTAGACCTGGGTGGGGACGGTGCCGGGGGGGTTGCGCATCGCGCCGTAGACGACGCGGTACATCCCCGGGTTGAAATCGTTGAGGACATCGCCGAGGGGCTTGGGGCTGGGGATGAAGACCGCACCCAGGAGGCCGGTGCCCTGTATCGTTGGGTTGAAGGTGTACTTGTAGCCGGGGGCGGCGGAGATGGTCGCGGCGCCGCTGGTGCGGACGACGTCGGGAGGGCTGGTCCCGGTGGAAGGGACGCTGATGCCGGCGAGGTTGACCGACACGCTGGGCTGTGCGGCGGCGAGGCCCGCGGCCGCGGCGATGGCGGCGGCGCCGACGGCGAGTGATGCGGCGGGTCGAAGGGTTCGTGCGTGGGCCATGGCCGATCTCCTTGTCCACCAGCGTACCACATGATCCGTTGCCCTCCAGCCCCGAGGGAAGTAGGCTGGAGGGGTGTTGTTCCGGGCAGTCCTCATGGCGCGTCCTATTCCACGAGTTCCGCGGCCATTTCGAGGGTTTACGCTCATCGAACTGCTGGTGGTGATCGTGATCATCGCCTTGCTGGTGGGGTTGCTGCTACCGGCGCTGTCGTCGGCGCGGGAGACGGGGAGGCGGGCGATCTGCGCCTCCAACCAGCGGCAGTTCGCGATGGCGGGGGCGGCGTACGCGAACGACACCAAGGCGGGGGTGTTCATCCCGACGTTCTTCGACTGGGAGGACAACCTGGGGTGGTTCTACCCGGAGTATGTCTCGGACCTCAAGTCGTTCATCTGCCCCTCGACGCGGAACCGGATCCGGCCGGGGCTGATGCTGAGCACGGATTCGGGCGAGGACATCGAGGGGACGTACGGGCGGGACTTTCTGCGGGACACGTACTGGTCGGCGCGTGATCGGGATGATGACGGCGGGAGCGGGGCGGGAGGTGGGGTGGGGGGCGGGGGGCACTCGTACGAGGTGCGGGCGTGGTTCTCGCCGGGGAAGTGGCTGGACGGGACGATCACGTGGGGGGCGGACCGGGGGAGCGTGGGGAGGCAACTGGGGTGGTCGGCGCGGGAGGCGCCGGACATCCAGACGATGGCGACGCAGAACGTGCTCAAGACGCACGCGACGGTCACGTTCCCGGATCGGTGCACGCTGACGATCGACAACGACAACGACCAGTCGCTGTCGCCGATCATCGGCCGGCCGGACGGGATCAACAACTGGCCGGACCCGTGGAACAACCACGGCAAGGACGGCTACAACGTCAGTTTCGCGGATGGTCATGCGCGGTTTGTCGCCGCGACCCCGGCGCTGATCCGGATGTACCTGGATTCGTACGACTCGCCGCCGACGAACTTCCGGCAGGTGTCGCCGTATCGCGACCGGCCGACGACGTACAAGGGGCAGACGATCACGGAGTATTACCTGCCGTAGGGCGCGTCGCGGGCGGGAGTGGGAGCGGTCGATACAAGAAAAAGGCGTCGCGGCGGCGTTGGGGCCGGCGCGACGCGGGAGGTGTGATTCGTGAGGCGGTTGGGCGAGGATCAGTGCCCGCCCATTCCCGATTCGATCTGCTTCTGGATCTTCTCGAGGTTGAACGAGCCGGGGGTCTGGCTGG
The DNA here is from genome assembly GCA_019636655.1 of Phycisphaeraceae bacterium. NCBI lineage: Bacteria > Pseudomonadati > Planctomycetota > Phycisphaerae > Phycisphaerales > Phycisphaeraceae > Phycisphaeraceae bacterium. The sequence continues at coordinate 154,507 of JAHBXB010000005.1, forward strand.
GCGGGTAGTCCTTCATGGTCATGAGGAACTTGCCCGCGAACTGCTGCATCGGCGCGAGAACGAACACGCGGCTGAGGAACCAGTCGTCGTAGACGTTGGCGCTGTGCTGGGCCTTCTCGAAGGGATCGCGGCGGAGGTTGAAGAGCAGGGGGACGCGCAGCTCGGTGAACGGCTCACGCCACACGCCGAACCCGACACCGCGGTTTTCGAGGAAGACGGCCTTCCAGGCGTCGTAGCGGATGGCGACGATCTGGCCGTCGTCGTTGACGTACATGAACTCGTGGCGGGGTGACTCCTTCGCCTGCCCGGTGAGGTAGGGGAGCATGTTGTAGCCGTCGATGTAGTTGCGGTAGTGGCGGCCGTTGAGGTCAACGCCGGCCGCGAGCTTCTCCTTGATGTCCGGCGCGCCGGCGGCGGCGGCGAAGGTGGGGAGCCAGTCCTCGTGGGCGAGGACGCCGGTGAGGGTGACGCCGGCGGGGAACTTCCCCGGCCAGCGGACGAAGGCGGGGACGCGGTAGGCGCCCTCCCAGTTGCTGTTCTTCTCGCTGCGGAAGGGAGTCATGCCGGCGTCGGGCCAGGTGTTGTAGTGGGGGCCGTTGTCGGTGGAGTACATCACGATGGTGTTGTCGGCGATGCCCAGGTCGTCGAGGAGCTTGAGCAGCTCGCCGACGTTGAGGTCGTGCTCGATCATGCCGTCGGTGTACTCGTCGTTGCCCTTGTGGCGGTGCTCGGGCCGGACGTGCGTGCGGAAGTGCATGCGGGTGCCGTTCCACCAGCAGAAGAAGGGCTCGCCGGCCTTGACCTTGCGGGTGATGAAGTCCTTGGCGGCGGCGACGGTCTCGTCGTCGATCGTTTCCATTCGCTTCCTGGTCAGCGGGCCGGTGTCCTCGATCTTCTGGCCGCCCTTGCCGTCGGCCCAGCAGTGGAGGACGCCGCGCGGGCCGTAGACCTCCTTGAAGGTCTTGCCGTTGGCCAGGACCATGTCGCCGGGGTAGTCCTCGTTCTCCGGCTCCTCCTCGGCGTTGAGGTGGTAGAGGTTGCCGAGGAACTCGTCGAAGCCGTGCATGGTGGGCAGGTGCTCATCGCGGTCGCCCTGGTGGTTCTTGCCGAACTGACCGGTGGCGTAGCCCTGGGACTTGAGGACGGTCGCCATGGTGACGTCCGTCTTCTGCCATCCCTCCTTGGCGCTGGGGAGCCCGACCTTGGTCATGCCGCTGCGGACGGGCACCGAGCCGCTGATGAAGGCAGCGCGGCCGGCGGTGCAGGACTGCTGGCCGTAGTAGTCGGTGAAGGCGAGGCCCTCCTTCGCGACGCGGTCGATATTGGGCGTCTGGTATCCCATCATGCCGCGGCTGTTGTGACTGATGTTCCAGATGCCGATGTCGTCGCCCCAAATGACGAGGATGTTGGGCTTGGTCGGCGTCTTCTGGGCACTGGCGATCGAGGCCATGAGCAGCAGGAGAACTGCCGCCGGCAGGATGGTCAGCATGCGAGGCATGGTGGGCCGCCTTTCTTGTTGGAGCAATCAAACAATCGAACGATGAAGCACGGACGAGCGGATCGGGATCGCATCGCCAGGAGGACGCGGCTTGCAAGGGAATCCGGCTCGCATGGAGCCGTCACGAACGCATAGTACTTCGTTGGAGGCCGTGCCTCAACCGCCAAGAGATCGACGGGTCTGGTTTCGCCGCGCTTCATGGCGCCGCGGGACTCGGGCGTGTCTTACTGCTTCTTAAAGATCATCAGGTAGTTAAAGCCGCGGAGGAAGAAGTTCTGCTCCTTGGCGGCCTTGTGCCAGTTGCCGCGGGAGAGTTTCTCGTTCTGGCGTACGACGGCGATCAGGTCGACGGGCTTCATGAATCGGCGGAGGAGAGAGAAGAGCTCGAACCCGATGGGCATGAAGACCCCGCCGCCCTCGCCCGCTGCGCCGCGGCGTTTGCGCCAGGAGTCGGAGACGTAGAGGGCCATGTAGCGCCGGGGCTTGAGCACGCGGTGAGCTTCGCCGATGACGGCGGCCATGGCCTGGTAATAGGCGGCGCCGCTGTCGGGGGCATCGGGGGCGGCGTCGAGCTTGCCGATGCAGGCGGGGTCGTCGGAGTAGTCGACGTGCGTGGAGTAGGGGGGGTCGACGAAGAGGAAATCGGCGGTCGAGTCTTCGAGCGGGAGCGAGCGGGCATCGGCGCGGAGGATGTCCGGCCGGCTCGGCGCCAGGTCGTAGCCGACGGCGCGACGGTTGAGGTCGCGGGCCACATCGAGGGTGGTGCCCGAGCCGCACATCGGGTCGACGACGAGGTCGTTCTTGCGGGTGTAGCGGGTGAGCACCTGCCAGATGATCCACGACGGTGTGGCGCCGACGTAGGCCTTGTCGCCCTGCATCGCGCCGGGCCCCTTCGGCGCGGCAGATGTGCTGCGGACGATCTTGCCTTCGTCACTGACCCACGAGTCGTAGTGCTGGCTCGGGTATTCCCAGAGCGTGGTGGTGAGGATGCGGAGCGGGGGCTTTTCCGGGGGCCTGCCGCGGCGGGCCTCGGGGGGGCGTGAAGAACCGATAGGGAGACCGTGACCGGGGCGATCGCCCGGGGTTCTGCCTCGAGGACCGTCGCGCGGCTTCACCCCTTCACCGCCGCGAGCACCGCCCGCTTTGCATGTTCGGCGTTCATGGAGACCTTGGCGCCCGACGCCCGCGCGTGCCCGCCGCCGCCGAGTTCCGAGGCGACGAGGTTCACATCAATCTCGCCGGGTCCGGCCTTGCTCCGGAAACTGATCTTGCAGCAGGGCGAGCCGTCGTCGCCGGGCGCTTCCTCTGTGATGACGACGGACACCATCACGCCCATGAGGGTCAGCGGCATCTCGACGAAGCCGGTGGAATCGTTGCGGTCGGCGCCGGAATCGATGAAGTCTTTTCGCCGAATGACCATGACCGCGGTCCTGGTGGTCTCGTCCACATCGAGGGAAGCGAGTGAGCGGGCGAGGAGCCGGAGGCGCGATGGGCGCTCCTGCTGCTCGATCACGCGGTACAGGCGGCAGTGGTCGACACCGGCCTCGAGCAGGTCCGCGGCGAGCCTCATCACCGCGGGCGAGACGCTCTGGTGGCGGAACCAGCCGGTGTCGGTAGCCAAGCCGAGATAGAGCGCCTCGGCGACATCGATCGGCAGCGCGGCGGTTGAAGGGACGGCGAGGAGTTCGCGGCAGACCGGGGCGAGGACCTGGGTTGCGGAGGCGGCGGAGGTGTCGATCAGTCGGACGGCGGCGACGTCGGCGTCGCCGCGGAGGTGGTGGTCGATGCAGATCGTGCGGTCGGCGCGAGGCTGAAGGAAGCCCTTCAGGTCCGCGAGCTGCGACCAGGAGCCGGTGTCGACGACCGCGATTCCTTCCGGCTCGGGCTCTCCGGCGGCGAGCGAGAAGGGCTCGCCCGGGCGGATCTTGCGGGCGGGCGTTGATCCGATGATCTCATCGATCCAATGGGGCTGCGGCCCGACCAGCCACGCCTGGGCCGAGGCGCCGGTGCGGTTGATCGCCCGTACGAGTGCGAGCACCGTTCCCGCGGCATCACCGTCGGGCTTGGCGTGGGCCGCGACCGCCCAGGTGCGCCGCGACCGGATGATCGAGGCCATGCCGGCGCTGTCGGTGGTTGAGGTCCATGGTGCGCCCTTGGTCGTCACGGGGTCGTCTCCATTTCGCACGCCACAATGGAGCGTACCCGCTCGCAGTCTCGCGTGATCTGGGCCACCAGCGTCTCGAGCGATTCGAACTTGGCCTGGTCGCGGATCCAGGCGAGGAACTCCAACTCGATGGGCCACTGGTATTCGCTCAGGCCGGGGAGCGTGGACCAGCGCCGGTCGGCGGATGGCTCGATCATCAGGTAGGCTTCGACGCAGGTGGATTCGCCGCCGAAGTGCGGCTTGCTGCCGATGGAGACCGCGGCGGGGACGGCGCGGCCATCGGGGAGACGGGCGCGTCCCGCGTAGACGCCGTCGGCGGGGTGCATGCAGTCGGTGTCGATGTTGGCTGTGGGGAAGCCGATGGTGCGGCCGCGGCGCTCGCCGTGGACGACGGAGCCCTGGATGCTGTAGGGCCTGCCGAGCATCCGTGCGGCGTCGCGGACTCGGCCGTGGTGGACGAGCCAGCGGGTCATGGTGCTGGAAGCAACCACAGCGGTGTCGTCGGAGAGCGCGACCTCGACCGGATCAACGACCTCGACGCGGAAGCCGGAGGTAGTCCCCGCGGCACGGAGCATGGCCATGTCGCCGGCGCGGCCCTTGCCGAATCGGAAGTCCTCGCCCTCAACGAACGCGATCGGCGCGTACTGCTCGATCGTCCGCCGCAGGAACTCTTCCGCCGAGCAGGCGAGCAGGGCGGGGGTGGGCTCGAGGCGGACGATGTCATCGACACCGGCCTCGTGCAGCCACGCGGCCTTCTGGTTGAATGTGCACAGCCGGGGTTTGGTCTCGCTGGGCCGGAGCACGGTCACCGGGTTGGGGTCGAAGACGATAGCGGTGGCACGGGCGGCGCCGCCCGCCTGGCGGGCCAGTTCGCCGGCCCGGCGCGCGAGCGACTGGTGGCCGAGGTGGACGCCGTCAAAGGTTCCGATGGTGAGTACCGAGGGCACGGCTGATCCCCAAAAGGCCAAGTGGCAACGGTAGGTCGATCGGCCGCGTCGCGGGCGGCGGCGTGGACGTCACGGGCGAGGCTCGGTGGCTGCTCAGGGTTACACTTGGGCGAGCCACCCGAACATCCGCGCCGGAGCGTTACCACATGGCGTTGTTTGCCCGAAAGTCCAAGGCCACCCCGTCGAAGCCCGCGCCCGTGAAGGTCGCCGCGAACGGATCCGGCTCGCGCGCCGATCCGGCGGGGAGCGAGGCGAGGATCCTGGAGATCGGGACGGACAAGTTGCGGCGCGCCCGGGCGCACTCCTCCGGCCTGCTCAGCGCCAAGTTCTATTCCGATGCGCTGATGAACTGGTCGATGAAGGATCCGAACTTCAAGGTCCAACTCTTCCGCTTTGTCGATGCGTTCCCGATGCTGCGGACCTCGGACGATGTGTTCGACCATCTCAAGGACTACCTGTCGCAGCCGGGCGTCACAGTGCCGGGTGTGATCGACGCCGCGATCAAGGCGGGGGCGTTTGCCAAAGGGCTGGCGGCGGGGCAGATCTCCAAGCAGATCGCGGGGATGGCGGCGAAGTTCATCGCGGGGACCGACGCCGCGAGCGCGCTGCCGAACCTCAAGGAACTCTGGGGCGACGGGATCGCGTTCAGCGTGGACCTGCTGGGCGAGGCGTGTGTCTCGGAGGAAGAGGCGGACGCCTACCAGCGCAAGTACCTGGACCTGGTGAACAACCTTCCCGGGCAGGTCGCGGTGTGGAAGCCCAACCCGCGGCTGGAGTCGGACCACCTGGGGCCGATCCCGCGGACGAATGTCTCGGTGAAGATCTCGTCGCTCTCGGCCCGGTGCGATCCGATCGATACCGAGGGTTCGATCCGCGAACTCATGGGGCGGATGACGCCGATCCTGGAAGCGGCCGCGAAGCACGGCGTGTTCGTCAACTTCGACATGGAGCAGTACTCGCTCAAGGACCTCACGCTCGAGCTGTTCATGCGGTGCGCCGAGCAGTTCCGGGCGGGCAAGCCGGGGGGGATGCACCTGGGGTTGGCGATGCAGGCGTACCTGCGATCGGGCGACGAGGATGCGGAACGGATCAGCGAGTGGGCCGCCCGCACCGGGCACACGGTGACCGTGCGGCTGGTGAAGGGGGCGTACTGGGACTACCAGGTGATCCACGCCGAGCAGATGGGCTGGCCCTGCCCGGTCTGGACGACCAAGCGGCAAACGGATGCGTGCTTCGAGCGGATGGCGAGCCGGTTCCTGGATGCGTCGCCGCGGAGCGCGGGCACGGGCGGGGTGAAACTGGCGCTGGGCTCGCACAACGTGCGGTCCATCGCGGCCGCACTAGAGGGGCTGGAGCGGCGGGGGCTGCCGGCGCCCGCACTGGAACTGCAGATGCTCCACGGCATGGCAGACCAGCTCAAGTACGCCGCGGCGGAGATGGGGCTGCGGATCCGCGAGTACGTGCCCGTCGGGGAGATGATCCCAGGGATGGCGTACCTCGTCCGCCGCCTGCTGGAGAACACCAGCAACGAGTCGTGGCTCAAGGCGGGGTTCCTCGACAACGCCGATCCGGCGAGGCTGCTGGCCTCGCCGCACGGCGAGGAGGGCTCGCCCGACGGCGACCGCGACGGGATCTCCCTGGAGGGAGGAGGGCGCTCGGCCGGGATCAGCCCGGTTCGCCACGCCCTCTCACCGGCGGTCCCGGGGGTCGGGGACTCCAAGCCGTTCTTCAACGAGTCGATGCGGGACTTCTCGCGGCGGGACCAGCGCGAGGCCTACAGCCGCGCGATCGCCGGGGCCTCGGTGCCCACGGTCGCCAACGACCGGACGCCGGAGCAGGCTCGTGAGATGGTCGCCAGGGCGGCGGCGGCGTTCCCCGCGTGGCGGGATGCGGATGCGCTGCTGCGGTCGCGCGTGCTGGTGCTCGCCGCGGAACGGATGAGGGCGCGGCGGGATGAGTTGTCGGGGATCATGATCAAGGAGTCGGGGAAGACGTGGCGGGAGGCGGATGCGGACACGTGCGAGGCGATCGACTTCTGCGAGTACTACGCCCGCACAGCGCCGCAGTTGTTCTCGCGGTCGCGGCTGGGGAGGTTCATCGGCGAACTGGACGAGACGTGGTACCAGGCGAGGGGCGTCGCGGTGGTGATCTCTCCATGGAACTTCCCGCTGGCGATCTGCACGGGGATGACGGCGGCGGCGCTGGTGACCGGGAACACGGTGATCGTGAAGCCAGCGGAACAGACGCCGGGGATCGCGAAGGTGATGTTCGACATCCTCCGCGAGGCGGTGCGGGAGTGCGGCGGCTCGCCCGAGGTGCTGCAGTTCTGCCCGGCGCCGGGGGAGACGACCGGCGCGGCCCTGGTGCGAGATCCCCGTGTGGCGCTGGTGGCGTTCACGGGGTCCAAGGCGGTGGGGCTGGATATCAACGCGGCGGGGGCCGCGGTGTCGCAGGCCGAGGGAATGCGGTCGTCGGATCCCGGCACGGCGCACGTCAAGAAGGTCATCGCTGAGATGGGGGGCAAGAACGCCGTCATCATCGATACATCCGCCGACCTGGACGAGGCGGTGCTGGGTGTCCGGCACTCGGCGTTCGGGTTCCAGGGTCAGAAGTGCTCGGCGTGCTCGCGGCTCATCGTGGTCGACCCCGAGGGAGAGGAGGGGCCCGCGATCCGGCACTTGGTGCACCGGCTGGTGGAGGCGACGCGTGCGCTGGTCATCGGCGATCCGATGCTGCCGGGCACGGATGTGGGCCCGGTGATCGATGAGGAGGCCGCCAACCGGATTCGATCATTTGTGGAGAAGGCAAAGCAGGAGGGGTGCCGGCTCGAACTCGAGATGCCCCTCCCGCTGGACAAACCCGCGGTCGCGGCGGCCCGCGTCCGGTATGTTCCGCCGACAATCTTCTCCATGGTGCGCCCGGAGCACACGATCGCCCGCGAGGAGATCTTCGGCCCGGTGCTCGCCGTGATGCACGCGCCGACGTTCGAGGCGGCGTTGCAGATCGCGAACGCATCGCCGTACAAGCTCACGGGCGGCGTCTTCTCGCGCAAGCCCTCCAACCTGGAGCGGGCCAAGCGTGAGTTCCGCGTCGGCAACCTGTACCTCAACCGGGGCATCACCGGGGCACTGGTGGCCCGGCAGCCGTTCGGTGGCTTCGGGATGTCCGGCGTGGGCTCGAAGGCCGGCGGGGCCGACTATCTGCTGCAGTTCGTGGAGCCGCGGGCAAGCTGTGAGAACACGCTGAGGCGGGGGTTTGCCCCAGAGTTGTGATCGCGCGTCGCGGGATCTTCCGGTCGGCATCGAACGCACCGGAGTCGCTAGAATGTCGTGCGTGCGAGAGTCGGGCATTCCGTGCCGGGCCAGGAGCAGCCTTCGTTGACCATGGCGACGTCGAATAACAACCACCGGGTGCATCCCGCATCGGCCGACGCTCCCGCGCGCGGCGGAGCCGCCTTCGACCTGCGTGCCCTCCTCGATGGTCCCGGCGCCGATCCGGTCGGCCTGATGGAGGAGCACATCAACCCCTCGTTCGCGCGGGTGCTGCGGACGATCGGCTTTGATCCGACCTATGTCCGCGGCGAGGGGGCCTACCTCTTCGACGACCAGGGCAACCGCTACATCGACTGCCTGGGCGGCTACGCCGTTTTCGCCCTCGGCCGGAACCATCCGGTCATCAAGGATGCGATCCGCCAGGCGCTGGACCTAGACCTGCCCAACCTCCCGGGCGTCGGCCCGTTCCGCACGGCCGGGCTGCTCGCGAAGGAGTTGCTCGCCGTGGCTCCGGGCAATGCCGGCGGTGCGCCGCCGGGGGGCGCGGGGTTGGACACCGTGTTCTTCACGAGTTCCGGTTCGGAGGCCGTTGAGGTCGCTCTTAAGTACGCCAGGGTGTTCACCGGGCGGGAGCGGTTCGTGTACTGCTCGAAGTCGTACCACGGCCTGACGCTGGGCTCGCTCTCGGTGAATGGCAACGCGGATTTCCGCGATGGATTCGGCTCGCTGCTCAACGCATCGGAGGTGCCCTTCAACGATCTGGCTGCCCTCGAGCAGGAGCTTCGACGCGGTCAGGTCGCGGCGTTTGTCGTCGAGCCGATCCAAGGGAAAGGTGTTCATATTCCCGCCGCGGGCTACCTGGCGGGGGCGCAGGAACTCTGCCGCCGGTATGGCGCGGTGCTCATCGCCGATGAGATCCAGACCGGCTTCGGCCGCACCGGCGCGATGTTCGCGTGCGACCACTGGGGCTTCGTGCCGGACATGATGGTCGTCGCCAAGGCCCTCTCGGGCGGCCTGGTTCCCGTTGGTGCGGTGCTCACGCGGCGGGACATCCATACTGCGACGTTCTCATCGCTCGACCGCTGCTCGCGGATGCAGACCACCTTCGGGATGAACGACCTCGCGATGGTCGCCGGTCTGGCGACGCTGCACGCGCTCCGCACCGAGCGGCTCGTCGAGCACACGGCGCACGTGGGGGACTACCTCCTTGCCTCGCTCCGCGAGCGGCTCGCTCCCTACCAGATGGTCAAGGATGTCCGCGGCAAGGGGCTGATGATCGCCATCGAGTTCGCCTCGCCCAAGTCGCTCGGGCTCAAGGTCGGTTGGAACCTGCTGCACTCGGTCGACCACAGCCTCTTCTGCCAGGCGATCCTGATGCCGCTGTTCTCCGAGCACCGGATCCTCGCCCAGGTTGCGGGGCACCGCCAGGATGTGATCAAGCTCATCCCGCCGCTGGTGCTCTCGAAGGCCGACTGCGACCAAGTCGTCAACGCGCTCGATGCGACGATCGGCGCCTGCCACACGTTCCCCGGCCCGGCGTGGGAGGTGGGCAAGAAACTGACCGCGGCGGCCATGAAGCGCATGGCCCCGGCGAAGGCCTGACGGGTTCCAAGCGGCGGGCCCGCTCGTTCGTTATCCTCAACGAGGATCACCCGGTTTTAGTCCCACGCCAACTCGGGCTTGGGGTGTGGCCGGGTACAACCTCTCGGGGAGATTCATCATGACGCAGACGACTGGAACACCCGGCGCGGGGGTCGCGGCGGGCAACGTGGCCGCGGGAGTTCGTAAGACCTCGGGCGCCGCCATGATCTTCGGCATCCTGCTCGTGCTCGCGGGGACGGTGGCGGTCATGGTGCCGCAGGCGACCTCCATTGCCTCCGCCATGTTCATCGGCTGGATGCTGATTGTCGGCGGGGTGCTCGGGTGCGCGGCGTCGATGGGGCTGGGGGGTGGAGTGCGGATCATCGCCGGCCTCCTGCTGGGGCTGGTCAGCATCGTCGCGGGATTCCTGATGGTCTGGGACCCGGTGACCGCGGTGCTGGGAGTCAGCCTCGCGCTGGGGATCTACTTCCTGGTCGCCGGCGTCATGCGGCTGCCCATGGCCATGCACCTCAGGGGCACCGGGCACGCGGGGTGGGTGCTCTTCGGGGCGATCATCGACATCCTGCTGGGCGTCATCGTGCTGCGGAGGTGGCCCATTGACTTCTGGATCGTGGGGCTGCTCGTCGGGTTCCAACTGATCTTCACCGGCTGGTTCTGGATCATGGCCGGGTCGTGGGTGCGCAAGGCGGCCGCGTAGCGGCCCGGACGCGCGACCATTCCGAGGCGCGGGCCCCGGTTCCGGTTGTCTTTCGGACGCCGACAGCTACGATCCGCGCGAATGTCGAAAACCGTGAAATCAGACCGCCTCCTCGCCCTCCCGCCGTTCCTGTTCGACGAGATCGACCGCAAGAAACGCGAGCGGATCGCCGCGGGCGCGGACGTCATCAACCTCGGTGTAGGCGACCCCGACCAACCGACCCCGGAGTTCATCGTCGATGAGATGAACCGCGCTATGCGGGAGCTGGTCAACCAGCAATACCCCGCCGTCGGCGGCGGCATGCGGGTTTTTCGCGAGGCCGCGGCGGAATTCATGCAGAGGCGCTTCGGCGTCACGATCGATCCGATGCGGCACGTGATCGCACTGCTCGGCAGCAAGGATGGAATCGCCCACCTTCCATGGGCGGTGACCAACCCCGGCGACCGCGTGCTGGTGCCGGACCCGGCCTACCCGGTCTACGAGATCGGCGCCACGATGGCCGGCTGCGTTGTCGAGAAGATGCCCGTCTCCCGGGAATCGGGCTGGAAGCCGCTGCTCGAGAACGGCGCCCCGTCCGACGCGGCGGCCCGGCTCCTCTGGCTCAACTACCCGAGCAACCCCACGGCGGCCTCCGCGGATGTGGGCTTCTACGAGCGGGCGATCGAATGGGCCGCTGGGCACTCGGACAAGGCTCGCCCGATGATCGTCTGCTCGGACCTCGCGTACAGCGAGCTCTACATGTCCGACGGCCGGCCGCCGAGCCTCTGGCAGGCCCGCAACGCGGGCATCAACGACACCCCCGCGATCGAGTTCCACTCGCTGAGCAAGACGTTCAACATGACCGGATGGCGGCTCGGCTTCGCCGTCGGCCATGCCGACGTGGTGGGCGCACTCAACGCCGTCAAGAGCAATGTTGACTCGGGCACGTTCAACGCGATCCAGCAGGCCGGGGCGGCGGCGCTCCGGCGATTCGATGGTCCGGAGGTCGCGGCGATGCGGCGGCTCTACCGCGAGCGGCGGGACGCGGCAGTAGCCGGGTTCCGTGCAGCGGGGTGCGAGATCGAGTCGCCGGACGCCGGGTTCTTCGTCTGGGCCCGCACGCCGCACGGGATGGACTCGATGCAGTTCGCGGCCCGGCTGCTGGAGAAGGCCGATGTCGTGGTGGTGCCGGGCGCGGGCTTCAGCCCCCGCGCCAGGGAGTACTTCCGGGTCGCCCTGACGGTGGACTCCCATCGCCTGACCGAGGCCGCCGAACGGATGAAGCGGCTGACGTGGTGATTGTGGGTCCAGGCTTCGGGAACCGGGGGATTCCCACGGGCGTAGCGCAGATCAGCCGATAGTCATTCGTGTGTGTGGTCGGCCCACTCGGGCCGGAGAGAAGTCGGCAGGAACCGTTGCGGAGACGGTCGTTCGAGTCCGCTGTGTCGGTACGCGCGTTGGTCTGGAGCGGTCATGTGGTTCATCGTGGCAGCGGTCCTGGTTCTCGTGGCCGCGGCGTGGTTCGTCGTGGCCAAGCTGTCGGCACGCGCGGCTGAGGAGCGGGCCGAGCGAGTGCGGCGCTACGCGATCCGCGATACCGGCGAGCGGCTCGGCTTTGCTCCATCCGCGACCGAAACGTCCGCGGACCCGCAGGCCGATACGGCGACAACCATCCAGTACCTCTCCCGCGGGCCCGGGGATGAGATCCCGGCGGCCTCGATCGAGCCTGATCTTGCGTCTATCGCGTCGGCCGAACCCGGCGCGGGGGATGGCGGAACGCACGGCCGCCTGGTGACCACCCCCGACGGCGAGATGATCCTGACAACGCCCCCGTTCTCACAGCGGCCCACGCTGCTGAGCAACCGCGAGGCGGAATATGCCGCCGCGATCCGCAAACGCCTGCCCGAGTCGCTCGTGCTCTGCCCGAAAGTCCGGCTCGAGTCCATGGTCATGCCGACGCCACCCGATGGGCGCGACCCCGCCGACTGGCGCACGTGGCGCAAGCGGGTACGAGTCCGGGCGGTGGACCTGGTGATCTGCGACGCCCGGACATGGCGGCCAGTTCTGGCGATCGAGATCGATCAGCCCGGCACGCACGCCAGGCAGGTCGCAGGCGGCGTCGACCGGATGGTCGACGAGGTACTCGCGACGGTTGGGATCCCGCTCGTGCGCTGCCGCGGCGACGATGCGAGCGCCGATTGGCCGATGATCGCCCCCTACCTTGCGGGCGCAGCGGGGAAGTAGCCGCGCCTTAGATGGGACTGGATGGCGCAGCGACCCCCTCGAACGCAACTCCCCGTTTCGGGATCGATTCGCCGCATTCGGGGCAGGCATCCGTCGCGAGGTCGAGCAGGCTGTACCCGCACGCAGCGCACAGCGGCTCCCGTGTCCGAACGCTCAGCACGAGCCGGCAACCAGCGCAGAACGAGTCGCCGATCGGCGCCACCTGACGAACACGGCACCTGGGGCAGGCCAGGTCGATGCCCGTGAACTCTTTCGTCGTGGCCGTTGTCTCCACGCTCACCCGGCGGCCCAGCCGAAGTTTCAGAGCTATCGCCAGCGTGCCGCACACGGTCAGGATCCCCGCGGCCGCGGTCAGCCGAGCCAAGGCATCCCCGGAGGAGTCCCAGCGACCACTGTCGCCGAACCCCACAGCGAGATAGGCCGCGCCGCCTGCCGTGACCAGAGCCGCCGCAACGGTGCCCCGGCGAAGCCAGACCCAATTGCCGGGCATGTTGATCCGCACCAGCAGGTTCGCAAAGGCCAGCCCAATCGTGCCCGCTGTGAACGACGAGTAGATGCGCCAGAGCTCCTGCGCCGGCGCCCGGTACATGGACGTTTCTTTGGCCGCGATCGCGGCGCCCGCAATCGCGAACAGCACGCCGAGATACCTCCAGGGTCGGTCCTCCGGCTTCGTGCCGACAAGGCAGAGCGAACCGAACAGAAGGATGGTCCCGGCGGTCAGCGACACGGTGCCGAGTTGGTCCAGATCGAGCCAGATCGCCATCGCGATTCCCACCCACATCGCGGCCGCGAGCGTCGCAGTGACCGGCCACGCCCGTTGCCATGCCGCCGCCGACTTTGCTGCCGTGGCGCCGGTCACCACTCCGCCCAGGACCGCCGTCGCGGTCGCCGTTCCAATGAGTTGCATGAACAGATTGAACCCCAGCACGTCGGCCCATGTCGTCATCAGCACCATCCAGAACGTCGCCAGCAGCGTCACCAGGCCCACCATTGCGGCGGGCCGCTGTTCGCGACGGTCCAGCAGGCGGGTCATTTGCACGAGAATGCCCGTCGCTACCGACCCCTCGATGCACGTCAGCACGATGCGCCACAGCACCATCGAACTACCGGTGAACACCGCGAGGACGGCCGAGAACGCCGCCGCGGCCAGCAGCGCGAGGGTGATCCGAAGCAACAATCTTTTCGTGGGCATGAACAGGCTCCCGGAGGGCTTCCGAGCGGCCAGCGTACATCAGATCAAACAGCCTGGGAGTTCGTACCCACCTTACTCAGGCGTTGTAAACCCGCGGCGGTACCGCACCTGGTCCGCAACCCGTGCCACCCCGGCGGGCGTCAGGCGTGCGGGGGAGTCGCATTCGGGCATCGGCCGCGCCGCGGCGAGGAAGTCGGCCGTGTTGCCGCGGTAGGTCTGCTTTCCATCAATGAGGAAGCACGAACCCGCCCGCCACGCTTCCGGTCCGCCCTCGCGGTAGTCGCTCATGTCAACGCGGACCGGCTTGCGGCTGGCCTGGTGAAACGCCTGCTTCGGGCTCACCGGGGCCCAGCAGGAGCGGTCCCCTTCCTCGGCGTAGCAGACGAAGTACTCCCCCTCGACGATCGGTTCGTCCGCCGAGCAGGGGCATCGCTCGGCGGAGAGGTCACCATGACTGATGAGCAGTGCATCACCCAACGCCATTCCGGTGGCCTCCGTGGCGGGCGTGTCTCAGATCTCGATCACCATCGCCACCGAGTTGCCGCCGCCCAGGCAGAGCGCCGCGACGCCGCGCTTCCCGCCCGTCCGCTTGAGTTGATGGATCAGCGTGGTCAGCACGCGGGCGCCGCTGGCCCCGATCGGGTGCCCCAGCGCGATGCCGCCGCCGCAGATGTTGAGCTTCTTCTCGTCGATCCCAATGGCCTTGGTGTTGCACAGGATCTGTGCCGCGAAGGCCTCGTTGATCTCGAACAGGTCGATGTCCTTCACCCCCAGCCCAGCTTTCTTCAGCACTCCCTCGATGCCGCTGATCGGCGCCGCGAAGATGTCCTTGGGCGCCACGCCGCTGGTGTGATACGCCACGATCCTCGCGACAGGCTTGATGCCCAGGCTCTCCGCCGTGGCGCTCGACGCCACCGCGAGGGCAGCGGCGCCGTCGCTGATCTGGCTGGCGTTCGCCGCCGTGACGGTGCCGTCCTTCTCGAACACGGGGCGGAGTTTCGCGACCGAGTCGATCGTCGAATCCGCCCGGATCCCTTCGTCCGCGCTCACGCCGGGCGACTTTCGGTCCATGCACTGCTCGCCCGTCAGCGCCACGATCTCATCTTTAAACCATCCCTGCTTGGTCGCCTCAGCCGCACGCTGGTGGCTCTGGACGCTGAAACGGTCCTGGTCGGCTCGGCTGACCTCGTGCTTCTTCGCGATGTGGTCTGCGGCGTTCCCCATTGCCCAGCACTCGAAGGCGCACCGGAGGCCGTCGTACGCCATCACGTCCTCCATCGGCGTGGGGCCGAACTTCACGCCTTCGCGGACGCGAGCGAAGTGGGGGGCGGCGGTCATGTTCTCGAACCCGCCCGCGATCACCACCCCTGTGTTGTCGCCCGCCTTGATCGACTGCGCCGCCTGCATGACCGCCTGCAGACCGCTGCCGCAGACCTTGTTCACCGTGACCGCCGACATGGTCTCCGGGAGCCCGGCCTTGAGCGCCGCCTGCCGAGCCGGGTTCTGCCCGAGCCCCGCCTGCAGCACACAGCCCATGATCACCTCCTGCACCGCGTCCTTGAGCTTGGGCTGTTCGGACAGCAGCGCCTGGATCGCGTACGACCCGAGGATCGGGGAGGGAACCTTGGACAGGCCGCCGAAAAAACGGCCGATAGGGGTCCGCTTCGCGGCAAGAATGACAGGCTGGGTGGTCGACATGCTCGGATTCTCCTTCGAAGTCCAAGGATAGGTCTCAACCGCACAAGGTGAAGCCCCTGCCGCGAGGCGATTCGCCATCTCCGGTCCCTGATCCGTCGCCTCAGGCTCTCGTGCCGGCGTCCCCGGGCCGCCGCGCATGGCTGGCCTCGGAGTTACTGGTCCTCTTCGGGATTGGACCGGCCGCGTTGTGGCTGATGCCTGTCCGCGGCCTGGTCATCCCGATTCTGCTCCTTGTCGCGGCGGGGGTCCTCGTAGTCCTCCTGACCGATCGCACGTTCGATCGACGCTTGCTCTGGGGCCGGACTGGACTGCGCCGCGAAGCCCCCCGGATCTGCATCCAGTTCGCGATCGCCGCTGCTGCCATCGCCGGAGCGATTCAGTTGACCAGGCCCGACCTTTCGTTCGCGTTCATCCGCGGCAACCCAAGGGTCTGGGCGGTCGTGATGGTGCTCTATCCGCTCCTGAGCGCCTATCCGCAGGAACTTGTGTACCGCACGTTCCTGTTCCACCGCTACCAGCCACTTCTTCGCGGACGCGCGGCCCTCTTTGCGGCCAGCGCTGCGGCCTTCGGTTGGGCTCATGTCATCCTGGACAACTGGCTCGCCGTCGGGATGTCCACGCTGGGCGGCGTGCTCTTCGCCTGGACCTATTCGCGCAGCCGTTCCACCGCCGCGGCCTGGTTCGAGCACTCGCTCTACGGCTGCATGGTCTTCACCGTCGGCCTCGGCGCGTTCTTCTACGGCGGACGCCTGCGGGTCCTCTAGCGATGCCCCGGCGCAGGGTTACTCAAACCGGTTGAACACCAGCTCGCCCAGGGTCGCCGGGCGGTGCTCGGCGAGAAGGGCCAGTTCCGAGGGCATCAGCCGATTCCTTGCTGCATCGTCCACGCTCAGCGGCTGCGCGAGCGTCCCCGGCGAGAGCACGACGTGATCATCGAACGCCTCGCGGATGGCATCGTCATCCACATACACCCGCGGCGACTGGTCCACATCCTCGCACACGGCAACCAGCGGGTGCACCGTGTGCAGCAGGATGTCGCGCCGGATCCCGCCATGGCCTTGCAGCGTCACCACGCAGAAGCTGGCCCCGCCATCGATGCCCCGGAACCCCGCCACCTCCCACCCGGTGCGCCGCGCAAACTCGGCACAGCGGGCTCGGAACTGCGCGATATCCGCCGCCGACGTCGGCGTGACGCCGTTGGGAACGATCCCGCTGATCCCCGGCCTCAGGAGCGAGTCGACCGGCACGAGGCGTCCGGCGCCCATCTCGGCCTCGATCTGAGCCCGAGCCGCCCGCCGCGCGGTGGACTCGGTCGGCGCCGGCCCGCCCGCATCCACCATCCTCTCGAGCATCGCCCGCTCGCTGGTGCGAATCCGGGCGGCCATCCATTCACTCCCGCCACCCACGACGATGTACAGCACCAGCATCAGCACACCGACCGTGAACGCCATGATCCCGCCGATCGCATTGAGCGTGTACAGCACGCCTGCGATCACGAGCACCGCGAACGCGAGGAGCAGCCGCCACGACCACTTCAGCGCGGCCCCAGAGGCTGTGCGGTGCTCGGGGAAGTGGTCCTGCACCGCCGCGATCCGGTCCTCCCGGATCGCTGGGTGGATCGGTGCGACCGATGGCCCCGTTTCGACGGTGAGTACCCTCTCGCCGCCCGCCGGGCGCACGGAAACAAAGCCCTTCTTCTCGGAACCAGTAGTGGGTGCCATCGTCACGCTCCTTTTCGGTCAGGGTCGCGCGGCGAGGGTGGCGTTGATGCCCCGCAGAAGCCGGTCATCTCGACCACGGGCGGCGCGGCGTGCTACGCTGGATTCCTTATTCTACGACCGCAGTTCCGGCCGTGTTTGTTCCATCTCCAGATCGTCCGTCGACCCCGCAGGAACCCCGTCAATGCCCGTCACCTCCGATACCCGTGTTGTCCTCCCCGCCGACACCAACCAGGCCCTCGGCCTGGGCCAGTTCGCTGTCGAGTTCATGAACGGCGATCAAGGGGTCCGCGGCGAGCCCGACGACACGGTCCTCGATCGCACCAACATGTTCCACACCGACGCTGTCCTCTGCGGCGCCTCGGCCCTGGCGCTCGGCGCCAACTCCCCCACGGTGCTCCGCAACGAAGCGCTGCAGTACCGAATGCCGCCCGCGGGCACCGGCACACTCGGCGGCGTGCTCGGCTCCTCCAACGGCCAGGCCCGGCGGGGCGGGGCGCCGGTCTTTGGTTCACGGGTCGATGTCGCCGTGGAGAAGGCCATCCTCGCCAACGCCGCCGCCGTCCGCGAATGGGATTCCAACGGGACCAACTTCGGCTACTCCACCCAGCGTCCCCACCACCGCGCCGGCGAGTTCGGGCACAACGACTTTTACTCTGTCCCCCTTGCCGCGGCCCAGATGATGGGGCGCGACGGCGAGTACGCCCTCCGCGGTATGATCCTGCTCGACGAGATCCGCGGCCGCCTCGCCGAGGTCTTCAGCCTCAAGACCTACAAGATCGACCACGTCGTCCACGGCGCCATCGGTTCCGCCGCCGCGTTCGGCGCCATGATGGGCGCGACGCCCGAGCAGATCGAGTCGGCCATCGGCATGTTCGTCGCGCACTTCATCCCCTTCCGCGCCATCCGGCACGGCCACCAGCTCTCCGATTCCAAGGGCGCCAGCGCCGCCATCTCCACCGAAGCCGCGATCCAGTGCATGAAGCGGTCCATGGCCGGCTTCATCGGCCCCAAGGACATCTTCCGCAACCCCGAGGCGGTCTTCTGCCTGATGAAGAAGTACGGCGGCGAGAGCATTCCCAAGGGGCAGTCCCCGTTCGACCTGGTTCTCAGCCGCGCCGGCTCGGACTTCACGGTCATGGGCATGCACTTCAAGATCGGCCTCTACGAGCACCAGTCCGCCGGCGCCCTGCAGGGACTGATCGATCTCATCGCCAAGAACCCGCGGCTGCTCGATGATCCCTCCGGCGGCCGCATCGGGCAGATTGTCGTCACCGCCTACGAGCCGGCGTTCTCGATCATCGGTGACCCCCACAAGCGGGACCCCCACACCCGCCAGAGCGCCGACCACTCGATGCTCTACCTCGTTTGCACCATGCTCCGCAAGGCCCTGGAGGCCAGGCACGCGATGCGCGGCTCCGACGGCCGGACGCTCACGTGGCACGAACTCATGCTCCTGCCCCACGATTTCAGCCACGCGGCGATCATGCACCCGGTCACCCGGTCGCTGATGGCCAAGATGACCTTCCAGCACGGCGGCCCGGAGTACGACGCCAAGTACCCCGACGGCATCCCCACCTCGATGCAGATCACCGACGATGCCGGCGCCGTCGCCGATTCGGGGCTGGTCATGTACCCCGCCGGCCACGCCCGCAACACCACCGCGGACCTCAAGGCCCTGCTCCACACCAAGTGGTCTCGACTCGGCGAACTCGCCGTGGGCGAGGGAAACGCCGCGGGCCTGATCAAGCGGCTGAGCGGCCTGGAGAAGAAGAAGCCCCGCGACATCGCCGAGCTCTATGACTTCGAGATCGTCAACCGCGGCAAGTTCGAGTAGACGCCCACGATGGATTGAACCCGCTACCGATCGGAGCCGGTAGCGACAGCGTTGAACCGCGGACGACGTCGACTCGCCGCGGCGTTGGCGCAGGAGTCAGAACCCGACGCTGGAGGCCCTCGGTGCTGATCGGCATTGGAATCGGCGTCCTGGCCATCATCGCCGTGATGCTGGCGCTGGACCTTGGTCTGTGGACGCGCCGCGACCGGGATGTGACGCCGGGCGAGGCGGCCGCCTCCGTCTCGCTCTGGGTCCTGGCGGCGATCGGGTGCGGGTTGCTCCTCGCGCGAATCCACGGCCAGGATTGGGCCGATGTCATCGACGAGACCGGCCTCCGCATCAGCGCGCGGGATATCCCTCAGCACATCTGGCTGCAGTACGCCTCGGTGTACTTCACGCAGCTCATGCTCAGCCTCGACAGCGTCGTCATCCTCGCAGCGGTCTTCGCCGAACTCGAGATCCGCGGCCGGCAGGGCCGCCGCCTGCTGTTGTGGATCGTGCTGCTGTCGCTGATGGTCCGGACCTCCCTGATCGGCGCGGGCTCCGTTATCGTCGCGACGCCGTGGGGCCGCTGGGTGTGCGCCGGCCTGCTGATCGCGACGACCGTCCGCCTGCTTGTGGTCCGCCGCCGCGACTCCAACATCGCGCGCCGGCTGCTGCTGGGCATGAAGCGAGGCATTCGGCGCTCCTCGTCGGCCCGTACGGTGTCCCCCGCCATGGCCGTGCTGATCGCCGTCGGCGCCGAGGCCGTCTTCTCGATCGATTCCGTGCCCGCGGCACTCGCGGTGTCACCGCACCCCTACATCGGGATCGTCGGCAGCGTCATGGCCGTGCTCGCGATGCGGTCGCTCTACTTCGCGATCGGCCCGGCGATGTCCCGCCTGCGGTACGTTCGGCTGTCGATCATCCTCGTGCTCGTGATGCTCACCGTGAAGGTGCTCTACGCGGACTACCGCCCTGAGGTGACCGCCGTGACGCTTCTCGGATCGCTCGGGGTCGTGGGCATCGGGTTCGGCGCCTCGCTGCTCCGGCTCCGACGCGGAGCCCCTCGCGCCATCGAGCCGACACCGCTTGAAGATATCGAGGAGGCGGCGCTGGCCGTCCGCCGCAACCTCCGCAAGGTCGCGGTGCTCATTGCGGGGACGATGATTCTGCTGCTGGGCGTGGTCATCGCGCCGCTCCCGGGTCCCGGGTTCGTGATCCTGGCGCCGATCGGGCTCGCCGTGCTGGCCACCGAGTTCCTCTGGGCCCGCGCGCTGCTGCAGCAGATGAAGTCCCGCCTTGCCGATGCGCAGAAGACGACCGAGCGCCTCGCCTCCCGTTCCTCCCCGTGGCTCGTGCCGCTCGTCTTTGCGGGGTATACGGCGGGCATATTCGTGCTGGCGCACCTGATGCCGCCGCGCGGCACCCGGTTCGTCTGGCTCGGCTCGATCGGCGGCTACCTGCTGCTGACGTTCTGGGCGGCGAGGGTGCTGCTCCTCGCCCGCGCACGATCCGCCGAGTCCGCCTCGAAGAGACAAGACGACCCCGGCGTTCCGCCGGGCAGCGGTTTGGGATAAGGTGCACGGCATGCACGACGACCTGCCGCTGATCAAGACCATCGCCGCCGGGTTCACCGGCGCCTGGCTCCTGGGTCTGCTGACCCAGCGGCTGCGGCTGTCGCCGATCGTCGGCTACCTGCTCGCGGGCGTCCTCATCGGCCCGTACACGCCGGGGTTCGTCGGCGACGTGAAGATCGCACAGCAACTCGCCGAGGTCGGCGTCATCCTCCTCATGTTCGGCGTCGGCCTGCACTTCAACCTGAAAGACCTCCTCGCGGTCAAGGGCGTCGCGATCCCCGGGGCGATCGGGCAGAGCCTCGTCGCGACCCTGCTCGGAATGCTGATCTTCGGGATGCTGGGCTTCCCGTTGCAGGCGGGCGC
Organism: Phycisphaeraceae bacterium; assembly: GCA_019636655.1. Taxonomy (NCBI): domain Bacteria; kingdom Pseudomonadati; phylum Planctomycetota; class Phycisphaerae; order Phycisphaerales; family Phycisphaeraceae; species Phycisphaeraceae bacterium. The sequence continues at coordinate 175,277 of JAHBXB010000005.1, forward strand.
GGTGCTCGGCATGGCGATGGCCGTCGCCAGCACGGTGGTCCTGATGCGGGTGCTCATGGACGCCGACGTGCTCAACTCCCCGCAGGGTCACGTGGCCGTCGGCTGGCTGATCGTCGAGGACATCTTCACCGTCGTGCTCCTCGTGCTGATCCCGGTGCTCGGCAAGGGGCTCGTCGACGGCGCGGACGCCGCGGCAGCCGGCGAGACCGCGCCGCCGGCGCTCTGGGTCACGCTCGGGCTGGCGATGCTCAAACTCGGGGCCCTGGTCGCGATCGTGCTCTTCGGCGGATCGCGGGTCATCCCCTGGGTGCTGGTGCGGGTGGCCCGCCTCCGGTCCCGCGAACTCTTCACGCTGACGATCCTGGTCTTCTCGATCGCGATCGCCGTGGGCTCGTACTACTTCTTCGGCGCCTCGATGGCCCTCGGGGCATTCCTCGCCGGGATGGTCGTCTCCCAATCGCCGGTCAGCCACCAGGCCGCCGCCGATGCGCTGCCGATGCGCGACGCCTTCGCCGTTCTGTTCTTCGTCTCGGTCGGCATGCTCTTCGACCCCACGATCCTGGTGCGAGAGCCCCTCATGATCCTCGCCGGGCTGGGGATCATCCTGCTCGCCAAGCCGATCGTCGCGCTCATCATCGTGGCGATCCTCGGCCACTCCGTGCGCACCGCGCTGACGGTGGCGATCGGCCTGGCGCAGATCGGAGAGTTCTCCTTCATCCTCGCGGAACTGGCGGAGCGAGAGCGCCTGCTGCCCCATGCGGGCTACCACATCCTGGTCGCCTCCGCGATCATCTCGATCGTGGTGAACCCGCTGCTGTTCCGCTCGGTGCCCACAGTTGAAACATGGCTCCGCTCCCGGCCGGCGCTCTGGCGGCTGTTGAACGGACGCGCCGAGCGTTTGGCCCTCGCGCGGAACCGAGACGCAGCGGACGCCACCCGGCAGCGCCACCAGGCGGGCGAACGCCTGGCCGTCGTCATCGGCTTCGGCCCGGTCGGCAGGTCGGTTCACCGGCTCCTGCGCGAGGCCGGGGTCTCGACCGTCGTCGTCGACCTGAACCTGGACAGTGTGTCGCGCCTCAACGAGCAGGGCGCCGCGGCCATCTTCGGCGATGCCTCGCACGAGAGCATCCTCGAGCAGGCCGGAGTCCGCCACGCGTCCCACGTCGTCCTCACCCTGCCCAGCGCCGCCGAACGCGCCGCGGTGGTCGCAGCGATCCGCAACCTCAACCCCAAGGCGCGGATCCTGGTCCGCGCACGGTACCTCAGCGAGCGGGAAGACCTCGAAAGGGCCGGTGCAACGCTCGCCGTGTTCGAGGAGGCCGAGGCCGCCGTGGCACTCGCCCGCCTCGTGCTGGCGGACACCGGCGTCCACCGCGAGGCCGCCGAGCGGAAGGTGCGGGACCTGCGGCTGCAACTGATCCGCGAGAACATGGCCCACATCCGCAGCCAGCGCGTCCGGAGCGTGATGGTGCCCTGGACCCGCGTGAAGCGGCTCGCGCGGTCGGCCACCCGGGAGCAGGTGCTAAGCGAAGTCGCGGCCCACCGGTTCTCCCGCTGGCCCGTTCTTGATGACCGGTCGGGCCAGGTCAACGGCTACCTGCTCTCGAAGGATCTGATCGCCGGCGCATCGACGGGCAGCGACTGGACCGGCCTTGTCAGACCGCTCGAATCGATCGGGCCCGACGACAGCGTCGAGTCGATTCTCGCGCGGATGCAGAGCGAGGGCGCCACGCTCTACCTCGTCACCGACGGCGCCGCCCCGATCGGCATGATCACCCTCGAGGACATCCTCGAGCAGGTCGTCGGCCGGATCGAGGACGAGTACCCGCACGAGGAAGGGATCTCTCTCGCCGAAGCCGTGAACGCCGGCGGCGTGGTGCTCGACCTCATCGCCAGCACCCGGGACGAGGTCATCCGCGATCTGGCCGCGAAGGTAGCGGGACGGGTCGCGCCGGGAGACGACGTCGCCGCGCTCGCCATCGCCCACGAGAACGAGTTCTCAACAGACCTCGGGGTGGGCATCGCCGTCCCCCACACGCGCTGCGCGGGGATCGTCTCGCCGGTAGTCGTGTTCGGGCGGTGCGCCCAGGGCGTGGTCTTCTCCCCCGGATCGCCCGAGCCCGTGCGGCTGGTCTTCCTGCTCGTCACGCCGGAGGACGATCCCGAGGCGCAGCTGGCGCTCCTCGCGCAGGTCGCCGCGTGCACCAACGAACCCGCGGCGAGGGAGAGCCTGCTCAAGGCCAGCCGCGCCGACGAGGTGATCGGGCTCCTCTCGAAGCGCCGCCCCGGCTGAGCGGTACGATGGGCCGGTCGACACAGGGCCGATCCCGGGAGCCGCCCCATGGGCCATTCGTTGCAGCCAGCCGAGACCGACCTGATCCGCGACGTCGGCGACGCCCTCGCCACCGCCCGATCCGTGGTCGTCATGACCGGCGCCGGCATCTCCGCCGAGAGCGGCATCCCGACGTTCCGCGACAGCATGGCCGGCCTATGGAAGGACTTCGACCCGCTCACGCTCGCCACGCCCGAGGCCTTCGAGGCCGATCCCGCCATGGTCTCTAAGTGGTACGAGTGGCGCCGCCTCGGCTGCCTCGCGGCGGAGCCCAACCCCGGACACGCCGCCTTGGCCGAGCTGGAGAGGCGCCTCGGCAAGGACCACCGGGCGTTCACGCTCCTGACCCAGAACGTCGACCGCCTGCACCATAAAGCGGGGAGTCGCAACGTGGTCGAACTGCACGGGTCGATCACGGTGTGGCGGTGCACCCGCACCGGGCGGGAGGTAGAACCTGGGCCCGAGGAAGCGACCGTCTTCCCGATCCGGTCCCCTTTTCACGAGGCCGGACTCCTGCGGCCCGGGGTGGTCTGGTTCGGTGAGATGCTGCCGGAACAAGCCCTGCGGGCCGCCGACGAGGCCGTGGCCGCGTGCGACCTGTTTATGTCGGTCGGGACCAGCGCGGTGGTCTATCCCGCAGCCGGATACCTCCACCAGGCGCGGCTGCGGGGCGCCCGGACGGTGGAGGTCAACATGGGCGCGACCCCGGCGAGCGGGGCGGTCGATTGGTCGATCCGGGGTGCATCCGGGACGGTGATGCCCGCTTTGGTGCAACGGGCGTTCGCGGAGCGCTAAGGTCAACGGGCAAGACGGTGTAGAACGCGGGGGACGCGGTATGCTCTTGGTGGTGGAATGTGTGAAAGGGCGTCCTAGGGACAACCCCGGATGAACGAGTCGGACGTTACCCGTGCGCCTGATCCCGTGCAGAGGACGCCCCTGCGCGGACCGGGATCGTCGCACGTCGCCGCGCCGGCCGTCCCGAACCGTATCGGCAAGTACCAGATTCAGCGGCTGCTCGGGCAGGGCGGCATGGGTGCGGTCTACCTCGCTCTGCAGGACCAGCCCAAGCGGACGGTCGCGTTGAAGATGATCCAGGGAGCGGTGGCGACTCCCGCGGCCCTGCGGCGGTTCGAGTACGAATCGCAGATGCTGGCCCGGCTGCGGCACGTGGGCATCGCGCAGGTCTACGAAGCCGGAACGCACGACGACGGCCACTCGGTCGTGCCCTACTTCGCGATGGAGTACGTGCCCGGGGCGATGACGCTGACGGCGTACGCCGAGGCGAAGAAACTCGGGGTCCGAGAGCGCCTGGAGCTGTTCCTCAAGGTGTGCGATGCGGTGCAGCACGGGCACCAGCGCGGCGTGATCCACCGGGACCTCAAGCCCGCAAACATCCTCGTGGACACCGGCGGCCAGCCCAAGATCATCGACTTCGGTGTCGCCCGCAGCGCCGACGAGCAGGGGGGCGAGCACACGATCGTCGGGCAGGTGATCGGCACACTGCAGTACATGTCCCCCGAGCAGTGCGTGGGGGATACCCAGAACGTCGATGTGCGGTCGGATGTCTACGCCCTCGGCGTGGTGTTGTACGAGCTCCTGACCGGGAACGTCCCCTACGACCTCAGTCAGTCGCCCCTGCCGCGTGCAACTCGGATCGTCTGCGAGCAGGCCCCCGAGCGGCCCAGCCGGGTGAGGTCGGAGTTGAAGGGGGACCTGGAGACGATCGTCCTCAAGGCGCTGGAAAAGGAGCGCGAACGCCGCTACCAGTCGGCATCGGAACTCGCCGCGGACATCGGGCGTTTCCTGAATGACGAACCGATCCTGGCACGCCCGATCGGCCCGGCCGGACGGCTCGTGAAGTGGGTCAAGCGGAACCGTCAGGTCGCGTCGCTCGCCGCGGCGGCGGTCGTGGTGCTGGCGCTGGTAACCGGGTTCCTGATGACCCGGATCGTGGTCGAGGTGAAGCGGACGGCCGACGCCCTGCGCGAGGCGCAGCGGAACCTGACCGCCGCGAGCCAGAACTTCGAACTGGTGCGGAAACTGGTCGAGTTCGGCGAGTTCGAGGACAACAGCCGGTTGGAGGAGGGGCGGGTCGATGTCGAAAAGCTGCTGGACGATGCCGACGCCCGCGTGACCGCGAACCCGCCGGAGATGGCCGCGACCGAGGCGGACTTCCGCGAGATCCTCGGGACGGGCTACCTCGCGATCCGGCAGATCGACAAGGCGATGCGGAACTTCGATCGCACGCTGGAGATCCGCACGAAGAACTACCCGGACCCGAGCCCCGAGCGGGCGAACATCATGCACATGCAGGCGGCCACGCTCTACCGGTACGAGGACTACGACCGCGCCAAGGAGCTGTACGAGCGGTCGCTGAGGATGCGGGAGCGATTGCACTCCGGTGACGACAAGGAAGTGGCGCTCAGCCTGAACCACCTGGGCGCGTGCGAGCAGAAACTCGGGAACTACAAGACGGCCGAAACGCTCCTGACCCGGGCCCTGGAGATGCGCGAGCGGCTGTACTCCTCAAAGCACATCGATGTCGCGGCGAGCCTGAACAACCTGGCAGGGCTGTACTACGACCGCGAGGAGTTCCAGAGAGCGGCGCAGCTCTTCCGCCGGTCGCTGGCGCTCGTGAGCGAACTCAAGGGGCCGGATTCGGCCGAGGCCTCGTACGCATCGCACAACCTCGGCCGCTGCCTGCTGGCGCAGGGGGATGCCGACGGAGCGGTGCCGCTGCTGGAGCGGGCCGTGGCCATCCGGCTGAAGTACTTCAAGGAAACGGACCCGCGCGTGGCGGAGAGCCGCATGTGGCTGGTGCGGGCGATGCTCAAAGGCTCGGACCAGAGCGAGGCACGCCTCGCCGATGCCGAAGCGCTGGCGCGGAAAGTACAGGATGCGACCCGCCAGACGTCGCTCTCGGGCGCCAAAGCGAGCGAGGCCCGGGCGACCCTGGCCGCGGTCCTGCTGCGGCAGGGCCGCGCGGAGGAAGCCGAGCCGCTGCTGAGGTCGGCCGTCAGTTCGTCCAAGTCGGTCCGCAATCCCTCCGCGGCGGAGATCGCGGATCGCGAGAGCCTGTACGGTGAGTGCCTGACGCAACTTGGGCGGTACGACGAGGCCGAGGGTTTGCTCCTCGCAAGCCTGAGCTCCCTTCGGTCGGTAAAGGGGGATGAGAGCCAGCGAACACGCGACGCCGCGGCCCGGTTGATGGGCCTCTACGTGGCGATGGGAGAGCCCGCCCGCGCGGAGAAGTGGGCCACACTGGCGGGGAAGAAGTAGTCGCGTGTTCGTCGGCGGGGTGAGGTGATGGGGTAGGGGGAGGAAGGGGAGGGGGAGGGGGGGGCAGGAGGTCAGCCGATTCAGCCCGGTCGCATCGTCCAACTCAGTGTCTCCCGCGGCGGGGTGCCCAAACTGGCGGTCGAACGCGCGCAGGTCACGCCCGAGGGACTCGTCGGGGACGGCCACCACGACACGAAGCACCACGGCGGGGTCGATCGGGCGGTCTGCCTGTTCGCGATGGAAGTCATCGACCGGCTCCGCGCCGAGGGGCACCCGATCGGGCCCGGCACGATCGGCGAGAATGTCACCGTGGCGGGTCTCGAATGGAAAGCCGTAGCCCCGGGCAGGGTGATCGAGTTCGCGGGCGGCGTTGTGTTGGAAGTAACGGCCTACACCACGCCGTGCTCAACAATCCGTGAATCGTTCCGTGGCCTGGAGTTCAACCGGGTCAAGCAGGAACAGCACGCGGGCGACAGCCGCGTGTACGCGAGGGTCGTGAGGGAGGGTGAGTTGCGGGTGGGGGAGACGGTGTGGGTACGAGTCTCGGGCCTCGAATCATGCTCGGCCGCGCAAATCTCCGCCGATCTCCGGGAAGAACACCCGTCGACTGCCGGGCCCGCCGACGCGGACACACGAGCAAGCGGCCCGGACGATCCAGTCAGACGTAGCTAGTCAGGGTCTCTCCTGTACTCTAGAACATCACCTGGCTGGCACTCCAAAGCCCTGCAGACCGCATCCAGTGTTGAGAATCGGATGGCCCTTGCTTTCCCGTTCTTCAATACGGAGATATTGGCCATCGTAATGCCGACTTTCTCGGCAAGCTCGGTGACGCTCATCTTCCGCTTGGCCAGCATGACGTCGATATTTACGATGATTGACATGTTTAATATAGTGGACACGAGACGTATTGGATCCGTGAAACATCTGTCGGCGGTCTCACACCGTGAGATCGTTCTCAGACTTCATGTCAACGGCATTCTGTAGAATCCGTTGAAACGTCGCCGCCGCGGTGGCGACGACAATGCAGGCAAAGGTCAGGATGATGCGAAGCATGACTTCAACGGGCCGGTCATCTGGGTCGTCAAGTCGCATGAACAGCACGCTTACTGCTATAAAACCGATAATGGATATCGCGCAAAACTTGATAGTCCGAAGAGATCTCACGGATGCTTGAGAGAATGCCTGGTTTCGTCCTGCATACCCTAACAGTTTGAAACCACTATAGAGAGCAACGTAATATGGAACAGATGCAAGATACACATACGCCAGGAATGGATCCTTAAAGTAGATCTCAAAGACCGTGGCTCGCACGTTCCGGCCCTCTAGGTGAGGCTCCCAGAGCATGAAAGCGAGAGAGCCAATGCCGATGAGCACAATGACTCCCTGTAGAAACGCCGTGGAGCTCCGCTTGGTCAGCTGCGATTTGAGGCTTGCCATACGCCCAGCATAGCCCCGGAATATCGGATGTCAACAAGGATTTATCGAAAATCGTGATAATTCGATTGTTTAGCGTGGGTATGGGTGCAGACCGCTTCAGCCTGAGAATCTCCGACGCGGCTGGCTTCGCAGGCCCGGACCCCGGCGACAAGGAGTCTTAGCAATGGTCAAGGGTCACGCCCGCATTCAGGACACACGGTTGACGAAACAAGCCCCCTGAGGTCGTACCCGCACCGGCAATGTCCGTGACGTGGCTGCCGGTCAGGGCAGCATCGCCAGCACCACGCCGTGAGGATGAGCACAAGAGCCATCGGAACCCAGAGCGGAACGAATACCGCATCGATTCGCGAATCTCCGCCTATCCCCGGCAAGAGGTACCAGCCGACTTCCGGACGTGCCAGCTGAATGTGCCAATAGCTGTCGAGCAGGGGCAGTCCAGGCCCTCCAATAGGCCATTGAACGAACAACGTACCCCACTCCAGGATTACCATCCTCTGAGTCGGGCTTATTCGTGCAACGAGCCTGAACATGCTCAGCATGATGGCTGCCAGCAGCAAGAGCGATATCACCAGGCCCAGCCATGCTCCGAAGTGTGTCAGCCGCTTCATAGCTGCCTCACGATCGACAGTCGCCCGGTATCTCTGCGGGCGTAGTCGAAATCGTGGCGATGAGCACATCGTCCTCGGCCGCTCCAACCCGGCGCATCGAGATCCGCTGCAACGCGGCCGCGGGAATGCTCCCAGGAGCAGGTACTTCGTCCAACACCCACCTGAGCGCATCCTCCCCGAGCAGGCGGCCGTTGGCGTCCCGGCCCTCAATTGCTCCATCGGTGTACAGCACAAGAACGGCCCCGGGACCGATGCGGGCCTCAACCTCGTCTGCCTCGTATTCCCCCGGTGCAAACGGACCGAGGATCGCGGCTGTGGGGCGAATGGTGGAAACGGACCCATCGGTCGCACGCAGCATCGGCGGGGGGTGACCGGCGATGCACAGACGGGCGCACCCATCCGGCCAAATGCGAGCCGCCGCGGCCGTCGCGAAGACCGACTCGTCCGCCAGCGTCAGGTGCACGTAGCGGTTGAGGGCGCGGACGAGTTCCGAAGGCGCAGCGCTCTCGGACTCGGCAAGGAGCCGCTTGATCTCACCGTGCAGGCGGTTCACGGCCAGGGCCGCGGCGACACCGTGCCCCGTGACATCAATCATGATCACCAGTAGCGACCCGTCGCGCCCGCGTACCAGGTCGAGGAAGTCGCCGCCGATCTGCCGCATCGGTTCGTACGCGTACTCCAGCCGGATCGGGCCCGTTCGCACGGGCGCCGGAAAGAGCCGCTCGTGCAGGCGACGCGCCATCGCGAGTTCCCGCTCGACCTCGGCGTACCGCGCGCCCGCCATCCTCAGCCCAAGCGTTTCCCGCAGTCTCCCGGCGCGGAGGACAGTCACCGCGACGCCGGGAATGCCCGCGAGAAGCGGGAGGCTTAGGCCAAGCGCGACCGAGCCCCCCAGGTCCCGCGAGCCCGACGAGACCAGCGGCGCGAGAGCCGCCCACGCGATCGGCGGAAGGCACGCCTCGAGCACGGTCCACGGCACGATGATCGCCGCGGCGCTGTGAAGCAAGACCATGAACCCCGCGAGCGCCACGATCGGGCTCACGTGAACCCCCAGTCCGAGCGCGTGCATCGCCCGGTCGGCGCCCTTGGACAGATCCTCGGTTCCCTGCCCCTGGCTGAGCGCCGCCATCGTGACAATCCAGATTGTCCGCCACACCAGGGCACGGAGCGTCAACTGCTGAAGCCGGCGCTTCCGGATCCGCGGCAAAACGATGATCGCGACACCAGTCGCGAGACCCACGATCACCCAGGCCCGCCCGGCTCGTGTGTCGGGCTCTGGGAGAACCGACGAGCGCAGCCACCACTGGATCCCGGCAAGCAGGATGAGCAGCAGGCCGACGACGGTTCCGAACGACGCCACACGCTGGCGCAGCAGGCCGAGTCGCGCCTCGTCCATCTCCCGTTGGGAAAGTTCGAGGCTGGGGGACATGGAATGGCCGTCGCGCATCGAAAGAGCATACTGAGTTCCCAGGTGGGCGAAGGCGACGCCGTGTTGCGAAGGGCACGAGCGCCGGGCGCGCGCACACCCGCGATCGGAGACCTTTCCGTATAATGACGGAATGCCTCATCCCCATCCCCAGCCGGACTCCAATCGCCTTCCGAATCCGGTGGAGCCGCTCGAACTGGCCGAGTTCGAGACCAAGTTGTCGGTGCGCAACCTGCGTCCCGAGGACTTCGACGCGATCGTGTCGCTCCAGTCGCGGTGCTTCCCCGGGATGACGACCTGGGGGGCCGAGCAGATCAACAGCCAGCTGCGGACATTCCCCGAAGGCCAGTTCTGCGTCGAGTACGACGGCCGGATCGTCGCCTCGGCCAGCAGCCTCATCGTCGACTTTGAGCGCCACGAGCACTGGCACGACTGGAAGATCATCTCGGACTCGGGGTACATCCGAAACCACGACGCCCTCGGCGACACGCTCTACGGGATCGAGATCATGGTCGATCCCGAGTTCCGCGGGCTGAAACTCGCGCGCCGGCTCTACGAGGCGCGCAAGCAGCTCGCCCGCGCCCGCAACATCCGCCGGATCATCATCGCGGGCCGGATCCCCGGCTACAACGCCCAGGCCGATCGCATGTCCGCCTCGGAGTACACCGACCACGTCATCGCCAAGAAACTCTTCGACCCCGTCCTCACGGTGCAGCTCTCCAACGGCTTCGCGCTCAAGGGGCTGATCCCGAACTACTTCCCGAGCGACACCGCCTCGCGCGGCTACGCGACCTTCCTCGAATGGACCAACCTCGACTACGTCAAGGATCCGAACCAGCGGTTCCAGGCGGTCACCCGGGTCCGCCTCTGCCTCGCGCAGTACATGATGCGACGCGTCACGAGCTTCGACGAGTTCGCCAAGCAGTGCGAGTTTATCGTCGACGTCGGCTCCGACTACAAGAGCGACTTCGTCGTGTTCCCTGAACTGTTCACCACGCAACTGCTGTGCCTCATCGAGACGGGCCGTCCGTCCGTCGTCGCCCGCCGGCTCGCGGAGTACACGCCCCAGTACCTCGAACTGTTCAACAACCTCGCCATCCGCTACAACGTCAACATCGTCGGCGGCTCGCAGTTCGCGGTGGAGGGCGACGACCTGTTCAACATCGCCTACCTGTTCCGGCGCGACGGCACCATCGGCAAGCAGTACAAGATCCAGATCACGCCCAACGAGGCCAGGTGGTGGGGCGTGAGCCCGGGCAACCGGGTCGAGGTCTTCGATACCGACCGCGGCAAGGTCGCCATCCTCATCTGCTACGACAGCGAGTTCCCGGAGCTCGCCCGGATCGCCGCCGGAAAGGGCGCCAAGATCCTCTTTGTCCCCTTCAACACCGACGAGCGGTACGGCTACCTCCGCGTGCGGCACTGCTCCCAGGCCCGCGCGATCGAGAACCAGATGTACGTCGCCATCGCCGGGTGCGCCGGCATGATGCCCTTCGTCGACAACGCCGACATGCACTACGCCCAGTGCGCGGTGCTCACGCCCTCGGACTTCCCCTTCGCCCGCGACGCGGTCGCGAGCGAGAGCATGCCCAATATCGAGACGGTCGTCGTCCACGACGTCGACCTCGAACTGCTCCGGCGCAACCGCATGGACGGCACCGTCCGGCCCTGGACCGACCGCCGCAAGGACCTGTACAGCGTCCGGTACATCGACCCCGAGACCGGGCCCCAGGAGGTCTGATCCCTCGGCTCTACACCCTCATCGACAGCCAGCCCCCCTGCACGAACCGCCACAGGAACATCGCCGCCCGGAGCACGATCTCGATGCACAGGCCGATCCACAGCCCCGCCAGCCCCCCGCCGGACCAGAACGGGTTGTGCATTAGGCCCCCGCCCGGCAGCGGGATGTCGGCCCCGCTCAGGGCGTACGCCAGCGGCAGGCGGATCCCATAGGTCGTGATCCAGGTGATCCACATCACGACCTTCACGTCCCCGGCCCCGCGCAGCGCGGACCGGAGCACGATCGCCACCGCGAACGGGACCTGGATCGTGCCGGTGATGAAGAGCAGTTGCGGGACGATCTCCAGGTGGATCGGCTGCGACGAGACCAGGCCGGTGATCTGGCGCGGGATGAGCATGAAAGCGGCGCCCGTCAGGGCCATGATCGCCGCGGCCAGGCCGGTGCAGGCCAGCGCCGAGCGCCGGGCCATCCGGGGGCTGCCGGCCCCGAGGTACTGCCCCGTCAGCGCCGCGGCGGCCGTGCCGAGCGAGAGGCCGGTCAGGAAGGAGAACGACTCGATCCGCACGGCCACGATGTGCGCCCCGAGCAGGCCGCTGGAATCGCCGCCGGCGCTCTGCTGGACGGCGATCCAGCCGACCATGATCGCGATCAGGAAGTTGCCGGCCCACATGCCGAGGGTCTCGAGGAAGTTCGGGAAGCCGACCCTGAGGATCCGGCGCATCGTGTGCCAATGCGGCCGCAGGCGCTTGCGCCGCAGCACGATCCCCGGCGAGCCGGAGACCAGCAGCCGCAGGATCACCGCGGCGCCCGCGGCCTGGGCGATGACAGTCCCGAGCGCGATGCCGGTCACGCCGAGGTGGAACGGGAAGGGGTTGTGGAGGATGACGTGCGTGACCTCCTGGCCGTTCACGATGGATGAGCGGGTCAGGTCGACTCCGGCGAGGATCCATGAGACGGCCATGTTGATCACGTTGACCAGGACCATGGACTTGAGCGGGCGGTAGGAGTCGCCGGCGGCGCGGGCGCATTCGATGCCCGCCGACAGGACCGACAGCATCGGGACGCCGAGGCACGAGACGAGGATGTACCGGAAGAACTCCGCCTTCGCCGGGCCGGTGAGGCTAAGGACGGACGCGAGCGGGACCGAGAGCGCGGCGACCAGGAGCGCCATGCCGACGCCGCTGATCGCGGCGAGCAGGATCGACTGCCCGAGGGCGGCGTTGGCGACGGCGAAGCGGCGGCCGCCTACGGACCGGGAGATCAGGGCGGTGGCGCCGACGCCGATGGCCATGACCACGATTCCTACCAGCCAGAGGACGTAGGCGGCGCCGCCGATCGCGTCGGTGGCCGAGGAGGAGACGCCCGCCGCGAGGACCGTGTCGGTGAGGCCCACGAGGGCGGTGAGGAAGGACTGGGCGAGGATGGGCCAGGAGAGGGTGCGGATGGCGCCCCACATGGTGAGGCCGGCGAGGCGGCCGGAGATGAGGCGGCCGTCCGGGGTGATGCCCGGGGTGCGGGGCGGGCGAGAGGGGAGGATCGGCGGCGCGACCTCGAGGGAGGGGTCGAGTGTTTCCGGGTCGAGCGGGGCGGTGATGGGGCTGGTGGTGGCCACGGGCGGGGGTCGTCTGTGAGAGCGGGCGATCGGCCGTGGCTTGGGGTGCGTGTGGGTGGGGGCGGGGGGGTCAGGTGAGGAGGCGGTCGAGCAGTTCGGGGACGCCCTGGCCGCGGGTGGCGACGGTTTCGAGGATGGGGCGGCGGCCGGCGACGTCGCGGAGGTCGCGGACGAGTTCGTTCTGGCCGGGGCTGTCGGCCTTGTTGCAGACGAAGAGGTCGGCGATTTCGAGGATGCCGGCCTTGTCCATCTGGACGGCGTCGCCCATGCCGGGGGTGAGGACGACGACGGTGCGGTCGACGTGGGTGCGGATGCGGGTCTCGTTCTGGCCGGCGCCGACGGTCTCGACGAAGACGGTGTCGAAGGGGGCGGGGCCGGCGGCGCCGCCGATGAGTTCGATGATCTCGTTGACGGCGTGGTAGTCCTCGCCGGAGATGGCGAGGGAGCGGTAGTAGACGGCTTCGTCGAGGGTGTTGAAGTCGACGCGGAGGCGGTCGCCCAGGAGGGCGCCGGAGGTGATCGGGGACATGGGGTCGAAGGCGAGGACGGCGCAGCGGCCCATGGACGGGTCGTCCTTGGCGCGGCGGGTGAACTCGCCGACGAGTTGGGCGACGAGGGTGCTCTTGCCGGCGCCGGGGGAGCCGGTGACGCCGATGATGCGCCTGGGCCGCCGGCGGACGGCGCCGGGGCGCATCGGCCGGCCGGCGTGGATGAGGGAGATGTCGCGGGCGAGCTGGGCGGAGGGGGTGGCGCCGGCGATGGTGGTCGAGTAGGGGCGGACGGTTTCGCGGACGGCGGCGACGATGTCGAGCAAGCCGGTGCCGGTGGTGAAGCACTTGGCGACGCCGCCGGAGAGGAGCTTGGGGAGGTCCTCTTGGGGGAGAATGCCGCCCATGTGGATGGGGATGTCGGGGCGGCCCATCTCGCGGATGGACTCGACGAGCTTGGGGCCCAGAACGAGGTGGGAGTTAGACATCATCGACGCGGCGATAACGTCGCAATCCTCATCGCGGGCGGAGACGGCCAGCGAGCGAGGGGTTTGCCAGAGGCCGGAGTAGATGACGTGCACCCCGGAATCGCGGAGCGCGCGGGCGATGACCTTGACGCCGCGGTCGTGACCATCGAGGCCCATCTTGCCCAGCAGGACGCGGGGGCGGTGGTCGAGGTCGGCGCAGCGGTCTTTCTTCTCGAACTCGGTGGTGGCGACGTTGAGTGCGGTGGTCATGCAGGAGCAATATAGGGGACAGGGATTGGCTCGGGCATGCCGCGACCTGGGGGGCGGGGAGCGCTGCGCCGCGGGGCTTGGGGCTCGCTGGAATTGAGGGACGGAACACAGCGGTGGGCGCGAACGGGCGCTCGATATGGCAAGGAGCGGCCGGCGCGGCGGCGAGGGGCGCCGCGGGTTGGGGACGGTGGCGGCAGGTCGGCGCGGAGCGAGCGCGGCGGGGGCCGGGTGTAAAGTTGGAGAGGCGCAGGAGGAGGGAGCAGACCTTGCGGGCGGACTCGCGGGCGCCGCGGCGTTCGGCATGAGCGCCGTCCGGCCGCGCGGCATCGGCCTGCTCGGCGGCGAGGAGGGTGGAAAGGGCGGTTGCGACGGCCGGGAGCGTGGCCGACGCGGCGAGGCGGGTGCGGCGTGCGAGGATGGACTCGAGGGCGGCGAGGTGGGCGTCGGCCTCGGGGGAGGCGAGCCAGTGGGAGAGGGCTGCGAGGGAGGCGCCGTGGGCGCGGGCGATGGTGGAGAGGTCGGCGGGGGAGGCGGGGTCGTAGAGCGCGGCGAGGATGGAGGCCGCCTGGTCTGGAGTGGGGTGGAATGGAGGGCCGGAGGGGTGCATTCTGGGGTTAGTGTACGTATTTTGAGTGGGGTTTCAAGAGGTTTTATTGGGTTTTGATAGGAATTCTGGTGAGGGAGTTTTGGATGCCAGAGGAAGGGGAGGCCCCTTCCTCCGGCACCTCCTTCCCCAGGAAGGCCGCGCGGGTGGCGGATCGCGTCAGGTGGATCCGATGGTGCGATCGGTGGATGGGAGTAATCCGAAGAAGTTTGTGATAAACGACGGGAGGTAGGAGCGGTGGAGCCGGGGTTCCGTTGAGTGGCAGTCAGACGTCGGTGACTCCTGGCGGCACAGACATGGGCATCATTGCGGGTCGCACTCGCTGGATCTTGGCGCGGCCGGTGAGGCGGTCCCTGTTCCTCGCGGGGTATGTGTCGATCCTTGTGCTCATCGTGTCGTCGTTCGTCGGGATGGGCGTTGTGAAGCCGGGGCGATTCGGTGTGACCCTCGCCGGTGGGTGCACGACGTTCGGCTGGAGCGTCGTTCCAACCCGACCCGCATCACCGGTCGAATGGCACGGTGGGCGTGGGACGTCCGAGATGACCTGGTGGCCGCGACACTTGGCTTGGGAATCGGCCGCCGGCGTGACAACGGATGTGATGTTCATTATTCCGGTGTGGCCTGGCGGGCTGCTGGTTCTTCCAGAAGTGCTGTGCTGGATGCGAATGCCGCGGCGTCGGCGCGATGGGTGCTGTCACGTGTGCGGGTACGACCTCTGCGTACCGCAATACGCTCGGAATGTCTGCCGCGGGGACGAGGAGAGACTGGCGGTGCCGAGCCACATCGATCGGAGCGAGCGGGAGAGTGTGGGCGACGGCCGGCCGAAGAGATACCGATGGCTCGGGGCTTCGCTGGTGCTGGTGGTGGCGCCGTGGAGACTGGCCGAGGTGGCGGCGCGGATGTCGCCGTGGGGTGCTGTGTTCGTTGGGATCATGTGTGCCGGGTGGCTCTTCGGGATGTGGGTGTCGTCGGATGGAACCGCAGCAGCCGAGCCGTTTCCGACGATGCTGGAGTACTTTGGATGGGTGGGTTTTTATGCTGTCCTGATTGGCGGCGTGCTGATTGTGGCGCCGGCGTTGGCGTTGATGGGAGTCGCCGCGCTGATGTTGCGCCTCGTGCGGGCGATCCGGAAGCGCCGTGGCAAGGGCATGGTGCTCGGACCGGTGGGGAGCGCGAGGATCGCGGTGGTGGCCCTATCGCCGTTGTGGGCCGTGGCGCCGATGACGGTGCTCGGGTACGCGGTCGCGGCGATCCACGTCCGAGATCGATCATTCGGAATGTGGAGCAAGCCGGGGTGGGTGTATTCGCAAGGGCTCGATGTGGCGACTTCGCCGGCGTGGCAGGTTGTGGTGGCGGTCGCGGCGGTGGGGTTTGGGGTGCTGGGGCTCAAGAGGGTCGGGAAGATCGCGGGGGCTAGGGAGGATGGGCCGCGTTGCGGCGGGTGCGGGTATTCGATGGTGGGGCTTGGGGCGGCGGCGGAGGGCACCGGCGCGGCGGTGGTGTGTCCGGAGTGCGGGAGCGAGCAGGTGGTGGCGTCAAGGAATGCAGATGTCAGAGGGGCGGCTGCCCCTCCGACACCTCCCGGGGCGAAAGGCGCGGAGTTGTAAACTTGGTCATGCGAGCGGATCGCCGGTTCATCCTCGACAGGCGCTGGGCGCGGTGGACGCTGCTGGGGGTCGCCGTCGTGTGTGCCCTCGTATTGATCGGGTCGCTGTTTGGCAGCCGCACGACTCAGGTGTACGGGCACTTCGCTGTGACGGCGAATCACGGCGCGGTGATGCTTGGGTGGTGCTCGCAGAACCTTGGTCCAGTGTGGGGTTTGTCGTTTGCTTGTTCGGAGTTTCACAACGGCGGCTTTGTGGTGCTGCCGCGGGGAGGTTTCGAACGGCCGACCCCTGGGGGCGGCGGCGCGGCGGTGTGGGTGGTGATCCCGATGTGGCCCGGCGTGCTGCTCGCGTTGCCGGTGATCGTGTGGAGTGTGCGCCGGCGGTTGGAGTCGGGCCATATCGAGTTAGGCGGTCTGGCGACTGCGTCGGGGGTGGTTGGCGATCACCGTGGGTGTGTGCGGTGCGGGTATGACGTGTTCGGGCTTGCGGCGGAGGGGCGGTGCCCTGAGTGTGGGCTTGAGGTGGGGGAGACGCTGCGGGTGGAGTTGCTGAAGCGTTTGCCGCGGGAGTATGTGCGGCGGGTCCGACGGGGGTACGAGGTCGCGAGGGGCGCGATTCCGGCGGTGATCCTGGCGATGGATGGGTGGCTGATCTCGATGGCGCTCTGGGGGTCTGATGGACGCTGGTGGCCTCCGAGAGTGGCCGTGGCGGCGGCGGGGGTTGCGGTGGGTGCGGGGCATCTGCTGGTGACGACACGCTCGGAGCGGGTCGATAGCGTGCCGCTGGTGAGGATGGCACGGTTGGCGTCGCGGGGGACGGCGCTGGCGCTCATGCTGGTGATTGCGGCGGTTGCGGCGTGGGGGCCGCAGGAAGACATCGCTGTAAGTGTTCCGCAGGTCATCGTGGCGGTGGCGTGGGCGGTTCACCTGGCGGCGATGCTGTGGTACACGATGTGCCTGGGGATGAGGGCGCCGGATCCGGTCGCGGTGAAGTGGTCGACGGTCGGGATGGTGGTGATTCCGGTTGTCGCCGCGGCGGGGTCGGTGTTCTTTGGATTGGCGGTGACGGTGGCGCTGGGGGCGTATTGGGTTGTGGTGAACCGGATGGTGATGACGATCCGGGAGGTGGAGAGGGTGGGAGGGGGAGGGTGATGTGCGGATGTCAGAGGGGCGGCTGACCCTCCGACACATCCCGGCAGGGGGCGTGGACTGGGGATTGGTGTTCCTGGGCTGAGTAGGGCCTGTTGCGATCGTGGGGATGGCGGGGATAGGTTGCCGCGATGAGCGATGGGAAACCAGCGGCCGACGTGGGTGGGTTGGGGGTGGTCGTGGAGCCCGTTACGTGCGTTGGCTGCGGGTACGACCTGATCGGGCTGCCGGGTGATGGGCGGTGTCCGGAGTGCGGCGCGGCGGTGGGGGAGTCGATGCGGGGGCTGCTGCTGCGGTACTCGACGCGCGAGTATCTTGCGGCGGTGCAGCTGGGGCACACGCTCATGCTGAGCGGGATTCTGGCATTCGTGGTTGCGCGTGTGGTCGGCGTGGCGTTCTTGCCCTGGGCGACGGCGGAGGTCTGGTGGACGTTCTCGGCGATCGAGGTTGGGGCGATGCTGGTCATTGCGGTGGGCTGCTTCAGGTTGACGATTCCCGACCCGCGGATCATGGGGATGAAACAACCGAGCGAGGCGCGGTGGGCGGTGCGGGTGGTGGTGGTTGCTCAGGCGCTGCTGGCGATCGGATGGATGGCTTCCGGTCCGTCCGGCGGTCTGCACGGTGCGATGTTCTTCCTGCTTGCCGAGTGGGTGCTTTGGGCTGTTCATTTCGCCGCGATGATGCCGTATGCGAAGTGGCTTGGCGGGCGGGTACCGGATGCCGATCTGGTCGAGCGGGCTTCGAGTTACAGGTGGATCCTGCCGGCATGGATGCTCTGGGTGGTGGTGATTGCGGTCATTGCGCCGCTTGTCGCGCTGACGGTGTACTGGAGCCTGCTGTACCGAATGCGGAGGGAGCTCAAGGACATTCGAGAGAAGTGGGTGTTGACGCCGGCGCCGTTGGAGATGGTGGCGGCGTAGGGGGCGGCCGGACTCTGGCGGCGTGGCGTGGGGCGCGGTAGGTTGAGGGGATGGATGTTGCGGTTGGGGATGATGAGGCGGTGGGGAGCGAGGAGGTGGCGGGGCATCCGCGGTGTGTGGGGTGTGAGTACGACCTGCATGGGTTGCCGCGGGCTGGGCGGTGTCCGGAGTGCGGGGTGGCGGTGGGGGAGTCGCTGCAGGGTGGATTGCTGCTGAGGTTTGCGCAACCGGAATGGATCCGTAGCGTGCGGTGGGGGTATTCGGTGGCGGTGATCGGGCTGGCGGCGCTCGCGGCTGTGTTGGTGACCGGCGTTGCGGGCGGGCTCGGACGCGGTCGAGCGGCGAGTGGGGCGCTTTGGCTGTTGGGCATCGCCGCGGCCGCGGTGATGAGCGTGGGGTGCTTGGCTGTGACGGTACCCGAAGGGATCAAGATCGATTTGGTGTGGCCGGATGCGGCGCGGCGGGTGTTGCGGGCGGTGTCGCTCGGTCTGATCGTGGTCTTGCTGGCGCGGACGGTACCGGCGTTCGAGAGAGTGCTTGTTCCGTGGGGATGGTGGGGAGACTGGTTGACGTTCATACTGGGAGTGGTTCAGTTTCTGGCGATGACGCGGTACACGCAGTGGCTCGCGGAGCGGGTGCCGGATCCGTGGATGGTGGCGGGTGCGAGGGTGGGGGTGTGGGTGGTGCCGATGGTGTTCATGGGGGGCGTGTATTGGTGGGGGATCTTGATGCCGGTGGCGATAGCGATGTGGTGCGGGGTGGCGGCGTGGATGCGGTGGCGGTTGGGGCGGGGCAAGTCGGCCTAAAAACAGGTAGGTTGAGGGGATGAATGTTGCGGTTGGGGATGATGAGGCGGTGGGGAGCGAGGCTGAGCCCTCGGCCGCGGCGGGCGAGGTCCGGGAGCAGAGGAGTTGTTTCGAGTGCGGGTACGACCTGGTGGGGCTGCCGATCGCAGGCGAGTGCCCGGAGTGCGGTCTGGCGGTGGCGGAGTCGCTTCGGGAGGGGCTGCTGCTGCGTGATGCGAGGCCGCGATGGGTCCGGCATCTGCGGCTGGGGTATTCGATGTTGGAGATCGGGCTGGCGGTGCTGGCGACGGTGCTGTTGGTTTCGTGCGGGAACTGGGAGCCTGGCGGCATTGTCTTCGGGGCGCTGTGGACACTGGGCGTCACGGCGTCAGTGGTGGTGAGTGTGGGGTGCCTGCTTGTGACGATGCCCGAGGGGCTTGCTGTCGACGTCGTGTGGCCGGATGCGGCGCGGCGGGTGCTGCGTGCGGCGTCGCTTGGGATGGCCGTGGCGGTGCCCGTGCGAGTGATCCCGGTGTATGCAGGGGAAGTGGAGCCGTGGAGTTGGTGGGGACCTCTGACGCTTGCGACGTACTTCCTGTGGGGGTTTCAGTTCGTCGCGATGATGCGGTACACGCGGTGGTTGGCGGGACGGGTGCCGGACCGGTGGCTGGCGGCGGGCGCGACGGCGGGAGTGTGGGTGGTGCCGGTCGTGTTCGTGGGGGGCGTGTACCGGGGGATCCTGATGTCGGTAGCGGTTGCGATGTGGTGCGGGGTGGCGGCGTGGATGCGGTTGCGGCTTGGGCGGGGCAGGTCGGCTTGAAAACAATGTTGTGTTCGGATAGGTTGCGGCGATGAGCGAAGCAACTCCGGCGGTTGGGGCGGGCGGGATGGATGTTCTTCTGGAGCGGCGGAGTTGCATTGGGTGCGGGTACGACTTGGTGGGGCTCCCGGTGGGTGGCGTGTGTCCGGAGTGCGGGCGACCGGTGGCGGATTCGCTACGGGGGATCCTGCTGCAGTTTGCATCGAAGGAGTACATCGGCGCGGCGCTGCAGGGGCACACGCTGGTGCTGGGGGGGATCCTGCTGTATCTCGCGGTCCAGGTGGCCGGGATCGTTGCCAGGGCCCTCGTCGTGGAAGCGTGGGTTGACTGGGGGCTGCAGGGTTGTGGGATCGTGTCGGTGCTGATGATTGCGGGCGGGTATCTGCGGCTCACAGTTCGCGATCCGCAGTTCACAGGAACGGAGCGGCCGGGCTCGGCGCGGCGCGTGCTGCAGATCGCCGTGATGGGGCAGATTGCGGCGATGGCGGCGACTCTGACCGGTGTATTGCTGTTGGCGTCGGGCGGCACGGGTGCGGCGTGGATGGTGGTGATTGTGGTAGTGCTCTTCGTGGTCGACAAGGTCCTGTGGGCCGTCCAGTTCTTTGCGATGATGCGGTACACAAGGTGGCTGGCACGACGCGTACCCGATGGCTGGGTGGTGAAGCGGACGAAGGTGTACATGTGGTTGCTGCCCGTGCTGGCAACGGTGGGGATTGTCATCATGGTGGGTCCGCTGATCGCGCTGGTGATGTACTGGAACCTGCTTGATCGGATGCGCAAGCACCTGAAGGCGATCCAGGCGACGGGGAAGCCCGGTGTGATGAAGGGGATGGTGGGATGAGAGTGGTGCGGCCGCTATCGCGGCCTTGCCGCGAACCACCAGCACCAGGCGATGAGGATGGCCTGGAGGGGGATGCGGATAAGGAGGTAGGCGGGGCCCCAGGCGTGGCCGCCGAGGGGGATGTGGTTGATGGCGGCGTAGATGTTGAAGGGGAGGAAGCCGATGAGGAGGGCGATGAGGAAGAGGCCCGCCGCGGTGCGGGCGCGGGCGGGGAGGGTGGCGAGACCCGCGGCGATCTCGATGGGGCCGGTGAGGTAGATGATGGCGAGGCGGGTGGTGGGGGAGGCGAGGGGTCCGAGGGGCGGGATCATGTCGGACATCGCATCGGGCGTGATGAAGTGGCCGACGCCTGTGAAGCAGAAGACGAGCGAGAGGCCGATGCAGGCGCGGCGGGCGGGGTCGCGGCGGAGGGCGGGGACGGGGGCGAGGAGGATGTAGGGGAGTGTGAGGAGGGCGAGGATGATGAGGGGGGTGAGCATGCGGAAGAAGTCGGGGGACGCGTGCGCGTTCTTGCTTAGAAAGAAACGAGCGGATCAGCCGCCGGCGCTGCCCTCGCCGCCGGGGAGGGTCATGGACCAGGGGTCGAGGTATTGGTCGATGTGCTCGCGGGCGATGGTGTTGCCGGCGAGGTCCTTCTGGCCGACGACGGTGTCGTAGGCGTGCTGGCGGACGGTCTTGCCGTGCTTGTGGGCTTCCTTGGCGAGCGAGGCGGCCTTGTCGTAGCCGATGACGGGGACGAGGCTGGTGCACATGGCGAGGGAGCCCTCGATGAGTTCCTTGCAGCGGTTCTCATCGGGCTTGAGGTCGCGGAGCAGGTTGTCGGTGAAGACGAGGCAGGCGCGGGTGAGGAGGTGGGCGGAATCGAGGAGGTTGGCGGCCATCACGGGCATGGCGACGTTGAGGTCGAGGAGGGAGCCGATGCCGCCCCAGCCGCCGAGGGAGACCGCCGCGTCGTTGCCGGCGACCTGGCAGCAGACCATGATGACGGCTTCGCAGATGACGGGGTTGACCTTGCCGGGCATGATGCTGGAGCCGGGCTGGACGGCGGGGAGGATGAGTTCGCCGAAGCCGCAGCGGGGGCCGGAGCCGAGCCAGCGGATGTCGTTGGCGATCTTGCTGAGGCTGATGGCGAGGGTGCGCAGGTGGGCGGAGGTCTCGACGATGGCGTCCTTGGCGTGCTGGGCCTCGAAGTGGTTGGCGGCCTCGCGGAAGTGGACGGCGGAGCGGGAGGTGCCGGAGGAGCCGGCGGTCTGGTGCATGAGTTCGGCGGCGACCATGGCGCCGAAATCCTCGTGGGCGTTGATGCCGGTGCCGACGGCGGTGCCGCCAAGAGGGAGTTCGGAGAGGGTGTGCAGGGCGCGGTGGAGGCGCTCTTCGGCGTGGCGCATCTGGGAGGCGTAGCCGGAGAACTCCTGGCCGAGGCGGATGGGGGTGGCGTCCTGCAGGTGGGTGCGGCCGATCTTGACGACGGTGTCCCAGGCGCGGGCGTGGGTCTCGAGCTGCTCGGCGATGATGTTGACGGCGGGGAGGAGTTCGTGGGCGATCTGGAGCGATGCGGCGATGTGCATCGCGGTGGGGAAGGTGTCGTTGGAGGACTGGCCCATGTTGACGTGGTCGTTGGGGTGGACGCCGGGGGAGCCGGGGGCGGTCCACGCGGCGTCTTTGGAACTGCCGATGGGCTTATGGTGGCGGACGCAGACGAGGTTGGCGATGACCTCGTTGACGTTCATGTTGGTGGAGGTGCCCGAGCCGGTCTGGAAGATGTCGATGGGGAAGTGCTTGGCGAGGCCGCCGAGGGCGGGGAGGCCCTCCTTGATCTCGTGGCAGGCCTCGATGATGGCGTTGGCCTTGACCTGGGGGAGGCGGCCGAGGCGGTGGTTGATGGCGGCGCAGGCGGCCTTGAGGATGGCGTAGGCCTTGATGATGCGGTCGGGGACCGGGCGGCCGGAGATGGGGAAGTTGAGGACAGCGCGCTGGGTGGAGGCGCCGTAGAGAACGTCACCGGGGACTTCCATGGCGCCCATGGTGTCCTTCTCGGTCCGGGTGGCGGGGTGGGCGGGGGTGGTCATGCCGCAGTGTAGATCGGGCTAGGGCCGGGCGGGTTCGGGCGGCGGGATGACGCTGGGGATCGCGAGGTTGGGAGACCACTTGGCGGCGTCGTCGACGGGGTCGCGTTCGACGTCGAAGGCGTGGCCGGACTTGACGACGGGGCCCGGGTTGTTGGGGGTTGCGAAGGCGATGCCGCCGGCGAGGACGGTGGCGAGGGACTCGGCTTTGAGTTTGAGGCCGCCCATGAGGCCGACGTCGAGGGCGATGCCGGAGGCGTTCCAGAATCGCGTGTTGGCGCGGACGAGGTGGGCGTACTCGGGCTGGATGCGGCCGATGATCTCGATGGTGCGGGCGTCGTCGGAGAGGGCGATGGAGACGACGGTACCGACGGGGACCTCGCGGTAGGTGATGGGCGACCCGCCGCGGATGGAGCCGAGGGCGGGGGCGCGGAGGAGCAGGGAGAGGCCCGGCCCGGAGAGGGTGGGGCGGACGACGGGGGGGGATTCGACGGTGGTGACCGTCGGGTTCGAATCGGCGGGGAGGTCGGCGGCGACGTAGCGGGGGCCGATGAGTGTCTCGAGGCCGGCGATGCGGGTGAGGGAGAGTTCGGGACGGACGATCCAGAAGCGGCCGCCCCAGGCGAGTTCGGAGGCGTCGCGGCTGAGTTCGATGTCGACGCTGATGCGGTTGTGGGCGGGATCGATCGAGACCTCGGCGACGCGGCCGACGCGGACGCCGCGGTAGACGACGGGGTCGTTGGCGGAGATGCCGTGGCCCTGCTCGAACTGGAGTGTGAGGCGAGGGCCGCGCTGGGACCAGGACTGGAACGCGAGGATGGCGGCGAGGATGAGCGCGGCGAGGGGGATGAGCCACGCCGGTGAGATGGGGCGGCGGCGGGTGACCTTGGCGGTGGGCACGCTGACTGGGAGATCGGGCGCGGGATCGCCGGGATGTGGAGGCGGAGGGGGGGTGGGGGGGTCGGCGGGGGTCATTCGGACTGGTCCTCCCAGATCGCCGCGGGATCGAAGGCGGCGGAGGCGAGCATGCTGAGGATCACGACACCGGCGAAGGCGACGATGCCGGGGCCGGGGGTGACGTCGACCCAGGAGCCGAGCTTGACGGCGGCGACGAGGATGGCGACAAGCAGGACGTCGATCATGCCCCAGCGGCCGAGCCAGTCGACGATGCGGTAGGTGACGGCCTGGTGGCGGCGTTCGAGGAAGCGGTCCCGCCCGCAGAGCAGGAGCATGGCGATGAGTTTACCGGGCGGGATGATGACGGAGCAGACGAGGACGATGAGGCCGACGGCGATGTGGCCGTCGGAGAGCAGTTCGACGACGCCCTGCCAGATGGTGGTCTCCCGCGCGTGCCCGAGCTTGTGGAGGACGAGGACGGGGAGGGCCATGGCGACGGGGAAGAGGATGAGCGCCGCGAGCGAGAACGCCGCGGGCCATGCGAGGGAGCGGACGCGGGAGTCCGAGCGGACCCTGGACCGGCAGCGGGAGCAGCGGGCCTCGTAGCCGTGGGCGCAGATGGGGATGCGTTGGAGGAGCCCGCACGAATGGCAGGTGCGGAGCGGGAGTGTGGGCTGGGCGGTGCGCATCGGCGCACAATTGTACGGAATTCGGGGTCTGGGGATTCGTGCGGGGGTTTGTGAGCGCCTGCTACCATTGCTCCATTGGGCACCCAGGAGCGGACCAACGATGATCGTGCGGATGTTCCCGAGACACGAATCTGCTTCGAGAGTCGTTGCGTGATCGGGGGTCCCGCCAACCCGGGCGGCGGCCCGGTGGTTCTTCTCGTGGACGACCAGCCGATTTTCGGCAAGTCGATCGGCCACCTCATGGCGAGGGAGGCGGATATCGAGTTTTACTACTGCCGGAGTGCCGCCGACATCCCGAAGATGGTCGAGGCGCACCGCCCGACGGTGATTCTCCAGGACCTCGTCATGCCCGATGCCGATGGCCTTGACCTCATCGGGGCCTACCGCGAGCACGAGGCGACGCGGCAGACGCCTCTGGTTGTCCTCAGTTCCGACGAGGAGCCGCGCACCAAGGCGGAGGCGTTCCGGCGCGGCGCGAACGATTACATGGTCAAACCGCCGGAGCGGATCGAACTCATCGCGCGGGTCCGGTACCACGATCGGGCGTACCGCCTGATACTGCGGGCTGAGGCGCTCCACGACGCCGAGACCCAGCGGCTGCGCGCCGAGCGTCAGGCGGATGCGCTCCGCTCGCGGAACACGCTCATTTTCGCCCTGGCCAAGCTCGCGGAGAGCCGCGACACCGACACGGGCGAGCACCTCGAGCGCATCGCCGCGTACTGCCGGGTGCTCGCAGAGCAACTCCGTGTCCGCTTTGGCCTGACCGACGGGTGGATCCGCAATCTTCAACTTGCGTCGTCGCTGCACGACATCGGCAAGGTGGGTATCCCCGACGCCGTGCTGCTCAAGCCCGGGCGGCTCACGCCGGAGGAGCGGCGCATCATCGAGCGTCACCCGGAGATCGGCGCCGTGGCGCTGGACGCCATTCTCGCCCAGGACCGACCGGACGATCTCCTGATGATGGCCCGCAACATCGCGGCGTCGCATCACGAGCGATGGGATGGCGCCGGGTATCCGCGCGGCCTTGCCGGGGGTGACATTCCGCTGGAAGCGCGTATCGTCAGCGTGGCCGATGTCTACGACGCGCTGACCACGAAGCGTGTCTACAAGCCGGCGCTCGGGCACGGGGAGGCGGTCGGCATGATCAGCGGTGGGCGCGGCACGCAGTTTGATCCCGAGATCGTTGACGCGCTGCTCGCTTGTGAGGCGGTCTTTCAACACGCCGCGCCGCTTCTCCACGGGGAGGGACCGATCGATCAGCGGACCGGGGACGTGCCATGAGTATTTCGCGACGGCTTGTCATTCTCGTGGTTGTCCCGCTTCTGGCGACGCTGGCGCTGGCGGTGCTCGCGTTCCGCAAGACCGAGGCCCTGGAGCTGCGGACGCGTGAACTGGCCCAGACCCAGATCGAGAGTCTTGCCACCATCGAGCGGTTCTCATCCATCTTCAGCGTCCACCGCCTCCAGCTCCGTCGTTGCGTTACCTCCAATGACTCCGCCGCCTGCGCCGAGTGCCGGGCCGATCTCAGTGCGAACGCGTCGGATCTCGAGTCGCTCTTCACGCGGTACGCGCAGGATCTTGTCAGCAACGAAGAGGACGCGCAGATCTTCGCTCGTGTCCACGATCTCAGCGACCAATGGATCTCGGGCGCTCACGCGGTGCTTGCGGAGTACGACGCCGGTCGTCGCAGCGAGGCCGTCCTTCGGTACGAGGACGAGGTCGTCCCACTGGCCGAGCGGCTCGCCGCGATGACGAAGCAGTGGGCGGATGTGAACGTTCGCGTCGGGCGAGACCTGGGGGCCGAGGTGCTGGCCGCGTTTCGGCGAGCCCGCGTGGTCGCTATTTCCGCGGGCGCGGCGGCGCTGCTGCTGACGGGGATCATCGGTGTTGCGGTGGTCCGCAGCATTACGCGCCCGCTCGCGCGACTCAGCGGGGCCCTGGGAACGCTGGCCAAGGGAGATTTTGAGGCGCCGGTCCCGTTCACATCATCCGGCGACGAGATCGGCGGCTTGGCGAGGGGGATCGACGTGCTCCGTGTGGGCGCGGCCGAGGCGGAGCGGCAGCGATGGGTCAAGGCGGGCGTCGCGCGGGTCGCCGGCTCGGTGCAGTCCGCCGAGACGCTGGAGGGGTTCGGTCAACGCCTGCTCTCCGAGCTGACGCCGCTGCTCGGCGGCGGCGTGTCGGCGTTGCACATCGTCGACGCGCAGACGGGGGTCCTCCGTCGCGTCGCCGGCTTTGGCCTGGCCCGGTCGGGCCCGGCGGAGCTGGGACTTGGCGAGGGCCTCGCCGGTCAGTGCGTGGTTGAGCGAGCCGCCGTGACGCTGTCGGGGCTCCCGCCGGAGTACCTCCATGTGGAATCCGGACTCGGCGGCGCACCGCCGACGCACGCCTCCGCCTTCCCGCTCCTGGTGCAGCAGACGCCGCTTGGTGTGCTCGAGTTCGCCTCGTTCCAGGCTCCGACCGAGGCCCACCGGGCGCTCCTCGACGAGTTGCTGCCGGTTGTCGCCCTCAGCCTAGACGTGCTCCAGCGGGGCCTGCGGACGGGGGAGCTGCTCGATGCCACGCGGCGACAGGCCGATGAGCTCCGCGCCAGCGAGGAGCAGTTCCGCACGCTCCTCGAGGCGGTTCCCGATGCGCTGATCATCACCGACGAGGAGGGGCGCATCATCCTCGTCAACAGGCAGGCCGAGCAACTCCTTGGCTACTCCCGCGACGAGATGCTCGGCCGGGCTGTGGAGATGCTGGTCCCGGAGCGGGTCCGCGCCGCTCACCCGGCCATGCGTCGCAGCTACCACGAGTCGGCGGGCGTCCGACCGATGGGCTCCGGCATGGAGCTCGCCGCGGTCCGCAAGGACGGCTCCGAGTTTCCCGTCGAGATCAGTCTCAGTCCGCTGCGCATCCCCGGTCGGGCCGGCCTGTGCGTCTGCAGCTCGATGCGGGACATCACGGAGCGCCGGAAGGCTGAGATCGAGATCCGCGAGGCGAAGGCGAAAGCGGAGGCGGCCACCGCCGCCAAGAGCGCGTTTCTCGCCAATATGAGCCATGAGATCCGTACCCCGATGAACGGCATCATGGGGATGACGGATCTTGCGCTGGACACGGATCTGACCCCGGAGCAGCGAGACTGCCTCACGACGGTCAAGTCGTCCGCGGATGCGCTGCTCAACCTCATCAACGACATCCTCGATTTTTCCAAGATCGAGGCCGGACGCATCGAGCTCGACCCGGGCGATTTCCTGCTGCGCGATGCCCTGAGCGACACCCTGAATCCGCTGGCGCTGCGCGCCAGCAGCAAGGGCGTCGAGCTCGCCTACGACGTGCCGAGCGATGTCCCCGATGCCGTGATCGGCGACGTCTACCGCCTCCGGCAGATCATCGTGAACCTCGTTGGCAACGCTATCAAGTTCACTGACCAGGGCGAGGTCGTGGTCGGCGTGCGGGTGGTCGAGCGGTCGGGCGATGACGTCACGCTCGAGTTTGCGGTCCGGGACACCGGGATCGGTATCGCCCCCGACGCGGCCGCCCGGCTGTTCAAGCCGTTCGAGCAGGCCGAGTCATCAACGACCCGAAAGTACGGCGGCACCGGCCTGGGCCTGGCGATCTCCCGCCAGCTTGCCGAGCTCATGGGGGGGTCTATCCGGTTCGACAGCACGCCGGGAGTCGGGAGCACGTTCACGTTCACCGCCCGGTTCAAGATCGGTGTGGACCGCCCTTCCACAACGCACGAGGACGCCGCGCGTCTGTTCAAAGGCAAGACGGCGTTGATCGTGGACGACAACGAGACCAACCGCCGCATCGTCTCCGCGATGCTGGGCCAGTGGGGGTTGCGATCGGTCGCGACAGACTCGGGCGCCTCGGCGCTCGCGGCGATCGACCGCCTGGGCAACGCCGGTCAGCCGGTGTCGCTGATCATCACAGATCTCCACATGCCCGAGATGGACGGCTTCGGTCTTGCGAAGGCTGTGAGGTCGCGATCCGCCGGCGGGGACCTTCCGATTCTGCTGCTTACCTCGTCGGCTTCTCCGGGCGACAACGCCCGCTGCGCGGAGCTGGGCATCGCGGTTCGCCTGCTCAAGCCGGTCAAGCAGTCGCTTCTGCTGGACAACCTGATGCGCATCCTCTCGGGAGCTACTCGGCTCGATTCCGAGCAGGCAAGGCCCGCCGCGGCGCAGCACGGCGACGTGCCTCCTCTTCGGATCCTGCTGGCGGAGGACAACGCGGTGAACCAGAAGTTCGCCGTGCGGTTGCTGACGAGGGCCGGTCACAGCATCGTGCTGGCGGAGACTGGCCGCCGGGCCGTCGAGCAATGGGGCGAGAACCCGTTCGATCTGATCCTGATGGACCTGCAGATGCCGGAGATGGACGGCCTTGATGCGACGCGGGAGATCCGCGCCCGCGAGGCGGGAGCCGGCGGGCGCATCCCGATCATCGCGATGACCGCGAACGCCATGAAGGGGGATCGCGAGATGTGCATCGATGCCGGCATGGATGGCTATGTCGCCAAGCCTGTCAAGAAGGAATCGCTCTTCGCCGAGATTGCCCGCGTCATGAAGGGAGCTGCAGATGGCAATCGAGTTTGATGAGGCGGAACTTCTGGATCGGATCGACGGCGACATCGCGTTTCTGGCCGAGACGGTCGGGATGCTCGCGACCGACGGGCGGGCACTCATGGAGGACGTTTTCCGTGCCGCCGTCGCGGGGGACGGCGCGGCGCTCGGCCGGTCGGCGCACGCCCTCAAGGGCATGATCTCGAACTTCTGCGCGCCGAAGACGCAGGGGCTGGCGTTCGAGCTCGAGCGGATGGGCAAGAGCGGCGATCTCGGCGCGGCTCCGGAGATCGTGCGGCGGCTGCAGGAGCGGCTTGCAGCGCTCACCGGGGAGCTGGGCGAGTTCGTCAAGGCGAGGTCGTAGTCGTGCGCATCCTGATCGCCGAGGACGAGCGCATCACGCGGGCCTCGCTGGTTCGCCAACTCGAGAGTTGGGGCCACACCGTCGCGGCTGCTGAGGACGGCGAGCAGGCGTGGGAGCGATTCTCTGCGGACGACCGGGAGGATGTGGTCGATGTTGTGATCACCGACTGGGAGATGCCGCGGCTCTCCGGCCTCGAACTGATCCGGCGCATCAGGGCTCGAGCCGGGGCGAGGTTCGTTTACATCATCATGCTTACCGGCCGCACCGACAAGGCCGACGTGGTGAGCGGCATCGAGGCTGGCGCCGACGACTTTGTCGCCAAGCCTTTCGACCGGGATGAGCTCCGCGTCCGGCTGCTTGCCGGTGAGCGGATGGTCCGCCTGGAGCGCACGCTCAGCCTCCAGAATGATCAGCTCCGGCAGGCCGGTGAGCGCATGAGGTATGACCTGGAGGCCGCCTCGAGGGTGCAGCGAGCGATGCTCCCGCGGGATGACGTCACGACCCCGGCAGTCCGCACCGCGTGGCGGTACGTTCCCACCGATGCACTCGCCGGCGATGCGGTGGGCCTGCACCTTGTTGCTGACCGCTACCTTGTCGCCTACGTTGCGGACGTCAGCGGTCACGGCGTCCCGGCCGCGCTGCTGTCGGTGACCGCCATGCACGCGCTGGTGCCGGTACCCGAAGAGACATCTCTCCTGCGGGACCTGTCCGGGCAGGGTCCCTTCGGCACGGTGCGATGCCCCGGCCTGGTGGCGACGGAGATGAACCGCCGGTTCCGTGCCGGTGATAGCGACGGCCGCTACCTGACGATGATCCTGTGCATGCTGGACACGTACACCGGACGGCTGCGGTACACCAGCGCCGGTCATCCGCCTCCGGTCGTGCTGCGGGCGGGGTCTGCTATCCCGATCCCCGACGCCGGCGGTGTTCCCATCGCGATCCTTGATGACGAGCGGTATGACGATGCCGGTGTGGACCTTCGCCCGGGGGATCGCATCTGCCTGTTTTCTGACGGGCTGCTGGAGCAGGACGGCCCGCAGCGAGGGCAGTTCGGGAACGCCCGGCTCATCTCCCTCCTTGCTTCGCTCCGCGGCTGCGAGCCGCACGAGGCCGTTGACCGAGTGGTGGCGGGCCTCGCCGAGTGGGCGGGTGGACCGGCGTTCACCGATGATGTGTCGATCGTCGCGATCGACTGGATGGGACCACCGTCGTGATTGGGATGGGCGACCCTTAGGGGTGATCGGGCGCCGGTTCGATCGGCGGGATTGAGGGTGCGGGCGTGCGGGCGAGGTCGGCCTCCGCGGCGATGCGGCCGAAGCCGATCCAGTCCGTCTCGGCGGTGATGCGGCGAAGCAGGTGCTGGCTGCCGGCGGCGTCGCCATCCTCCGCGCGCTTTGCGGCGATGCCATACGCGGCACCGCCGTTGAGCGTCGCGCCGGGGGCTTCGGGGAGGAGGTCCGATTCGGGGATCAGGCCCTTGTAGTAGAGGCAGAGTTTGAAGTAGGTCTGGTTCTCGATGACCTTGAGGTCGGGATTGACCGCTTCGAGCAGCGCGGCGGCCTCGTCGTGATGACCGGTGCGGCGGAGGCAGTGGTAACGCCAGTGGGTGGTGGAGACGAGCATGTCGTCGTTGTAGCCGGCGAGACCCTCCCGGCGCGCGAAGACGCGATCGGACTCGGCGAACTTGCCCTGGAGGTAGAGGACCAGGCCGAGGTGGTAGTCGATGCTGGATTTGTCGGTGCTGACGGGGGTGTTGGCGTCGTTGGGAGCGCCGTCGGGTTCGACCGTGTCGGCGGCGTCGGCGACGAGTTCGGCGCCGCGGCGGAGATCGGCCTCGGCGAGGGCGAACTGGCGGGTGGTGATGTAGCGGTGGCCGCGGTGGCGGAGGAGGCGGTAGCTGTCGGGGTGGATCTGGAGGCCCTTGGAGAAGACCTCGATCGCGGCGGTGAAGTCGCCGAGGTAGCCGAGGCGGCGGCCGTACCAGATGATGGCGGCCTCATCGCGCGGGTTGGCGTCGTACGCGGCTTTGGCGGCGGAGAGATCGGCCTCAAGTGCCGCGCGGCGGTCGGGAGGGATGGAGAGCGGGGGGAGTGGCTCGCCGGTGAGGGTGCGGATGGGGGTTGGGTCGGTGGGTTGTGCGGAGATCGGGGTGCAGACGAGAAAGGGGATGAGGATGATCGTGGCGAGGCGGGCGGCGATGTCCATGCCGAAGCGTATGTGGATTCGCCGAACCTCGATACGGCAGGCGCGGAAGCTTCAGTTGCCTAGAGCACAGTCACCGTCAATATCTAAGTTCTTGGTGCGATGGCTTTGTCAAAGAATGCCTTGATCGCAGCCTTGCCGTCCGGCGTCGATCTCAGCCGGATCAGTTCCCGGCGCTCGCAGTCCAGGCATCCCTGCCACCCGTGCTCCAAGCCGGCACGCACCGCCCCAAGCACCGCCCGTGTTGCCTGAGTTGGAGGTAGGGTTTCCTCCAGCTGGAACATCGCGGCTGTCGCCGCGGGTTTTTGCTTGGGTCGTCCAATCCATCGTGACGGGGCGCCATCACGGGTGGGCTCCCCGGTCGGTGACTCTCGCCGAGCCCCGATCCATGCCTTTGCGGTCGCCAGGAGTGTGTCGGGGCTTGGCGACACGGCGTCAAACAGACCCGCGGCGGCCGCGGCGTCAAACATCATGGGCTTTCCCTCGGCGGTCCGCCGGATCCCCTCGCCCGGCTCGATCCGCGCAGGGAGCAGGTTTGTTCCGCCCCACCCCGGGCAGATCGAGAGACTGGCCTCGGGCAGCCCGATCGGGTAAGGCTTGCCCGGCGCGCCATCCTTTGCGGGCGGGGGTGCCCCGATCAGGGCGTCGCAGTGCATCGCCAGCTCCAACCCGCCCCCGAGCGCCGCCCCGTTGATTGCCGCGGCGGTCGGGAAGGGCAGGTCACAGATCATGCCGAACACGCGCTGCCCGTAGGCCAGATACTTGTCGAGTTGATCATCCGTCAACCCGCTGATGCTTTTGAGGTCGGCGCCGGCGATAAAGACTCGCTCGCTGGTCGAGGCAACTACCAGCCCGGTCACTCCACCCATCCGTCGGACTTCGTTCAGCGTCGATTCGAGCCGCTGGATGAGCGGGTGATCGAGCACCACGACGGGCTGTCCCGGCATCCCGACTCGAATCGTGACGCAGCCGGCCAGCGTCCCCGCATCCCGTGAAGTGGACTCATCACGCTCGATCTGCAGCAGGTCCGTGCTCATGGAGGCTCCCGTGGAGTTTGGGTGAACCGCCGAGTATACGACCGGGCTCTATGGAGAGAGCCTCCGACGAAGTGACTCTTGAGCTTCTGGAAGCAGCAGTACCGAGGCCGACAACTCGGCCCCGCGCCGCACCG
The DNA here is from genome assembly GCA_019636655.1 of Phycisphaeraceae bacterium. Classification (NCBI taxonomy): domain Bacteria; kingdom Pseudomonadati; phylum Planctomycetota; class Phycisphaerae; order Phycisphaerales; family Phycisphaeraceae; species Phycisphaeraceae bacterium. The sequence continues at coordinate 207,598 of JAHBXB010000005.1, forward strand.
CGGCCTCGTCCATCGATCCGTCCAGGTCGTTCAGCAGGGCCTTTGTGGCCCGGAGCGCCGCGGGGCCTCCCGACGACAGGCGTGCAACAAGCTCGTCGGTTCGCGCATCGAGCGCTTCGCGGCTGTCGACCACGTCCGTCACGATCCCCAGCTCAAATGCCTCTCTCCCGGAGAGCAAGCCGCCGCCGAGCAGCACCCGCCGCGCCCGCCCGGCGCCGATGCGACGGACGAGCCACGGCGCTACGACCGCCGGACACACACCCAGATCAACCTCGGGAAACCCCATCTTCGAATCGGCGTGGGTCACCGCAAAGTCGCAGACGCACGCTAGGCCGCACCCACCGCCGATCGCGGCTCCGTTCACCTTGGCCACCACGACCATCGCAAGACGCCGGATTTTGAGCGTCAGATCGGCGAGCGACGACAGCAACTGCAGCGGGGCGTGCGGATCACCCAGGACCTGCTTGAGATCCATGCCTGCGCAGAACGCCTTGCCGGCACCTGTGAGCACAAGGACGGTGAGGTCCTTGCGAGAGGATGCAGTATCGATGCAGGAGTGAAGGCCGGCGAGGAGTTCGATCGACAACGCGTTGCGCAGGTCGGGTCGGTTGAGCGACAGGATCGACGCGGAGGGAATAGTGGGGTGGTTGTCGAGGGTCGCGAGTGCGGTCATGGTGACTCTGTGGGGGTTGACGGCTAGGGCTTGCTCCATAGAGCCTCAAGCCGTGCGTGCTGTTCATCACTCCCGACAAGGCCAAGCGAGGCACCGAGCGCCGAGTCGAGTATGGCGCCATCGTCGAGGCCATCGAGTTCATTGAGCCACTTCTTTGTAGCACGAACGCCCGAGGCTGGCTTGCCCGCCAACTCTTGCGCGATCGCCATGGCACGAGACAAAACTTCGTCCGCTGCGGCGGTGCACTCGTGAGCCAGACCGATGCGGCGAGCCTCAACCCCGTCAATGAGGGCCGAATCAAGCAACCTCGCGCGCGAAGCCCCATCTCCGGCCATCAGCCGCAGTGTTGGCGCCGAAACCGCCGGGCTGATGCCCAGGCGGACGACCGGGTAGCCGAGCTTGGCCTGCGCGTTGGTCACGACCACGTCGCATCCGCCGAGCAGCGCACACCCGCCGGCGATCGCTGCGCCGTGCGCCGCCGCGACCACCGGCTGCGGCGCGCGGCGAAGTGATCGGACAGCGAAGGAGAGCCCCGAAAGGAGAGACTCAAGGACCGTGTCGTCCCCGCGGCAGAGCGTCAGGTCAAAGCCGGCACAGAACGCCTCGCCTTCCCCGGTGAGAACAATGGCACGGACCTCTGTGGACCTCGCCGCCGACTCGATCGCCTCGACGAGCAACTCCAGCATCCGCGGTGTCATTGCGTTCCGTTTCGCCGCACGATCAAGTGCGATCGTGGCGATGCCCGCGTTGTGGCTGGTGCGGATCATGCGGGCACCTCGTCGTTGCCCGGTTGCGCGGACGTCCGGGCTCGAGCCACGATCTCTTGCGCGTACCGCGCCGCGTCGCCGAGCCGATCGTACTTCACGCCGGTCTCGAAGCCCGCCTCGTGAACGGTCTTCACGAGAAGTTCGGTCGAGACGTTCCCCGGGGCCCGCTTCTGAGGCGTGGAGGCGTACGGGCACCCGCCCAGGCCCGCAACAGACCCGTCAAACGACCGAATCCCCATCTCTAGTGCCGTTCGCACGCATTCGCCGGCACGCCCGAATGTGTCATGCAGGTGCAGTGTGGTTGTCACGGAGCCATCTTTGAGTGGGACCCAGCGGTTGCATTCACGCAGCAGGGCCGCGGTGCTCTCGCGAGTTCCCGCTCCGATTGTGTCGCCAAGGTCAATCTCATCGACCCCCAAATCGGCCAGCCGCCGCGAGACGTCGGCTACGGCGGAAGGCTTGATCGATCCCTCGAACGGGCACGCGATCGCGCAGGACACGTATCCGCGGATTCCAAGGCCAGCCGTGCGCGCCATCGAGATCACCGGCAGAAATCGCTCCAGTGTCTCTGCAATCGTCGCGTTCGTATTGCGCTTCGAGAACGTCTCCGAAGCAGCCGTGAAGACAGACACCCTGCTGATGAGAGAGCGCCCCGTACTCTCGTTTGTCTCGAGGACTCCGCGCATGCCCCGTTCGTTGGGAACAAGCGCCGAGAAGGCGGGCGCACTATCGAATCGAGCCAACAGCCGGCAGACATCCGCGGCGTCCCCCAGTTGCGGCACCCACTTGGGGCTCACAAAGCTCGTCACCTCAATCTCATCAACACCGGTGGCGCCCAGCAGTTCGATCAGCCGCACCTTCTCCGCCGTCGGGATCACACCGGGCTCGTTCTGCAGGCCGTCCCGAGGAGACACATCGGTGATTCGTACACGTTCGGCCATCCTCGGCTCGCTTTGGCTGCATCCCACCCAGTCGCCAGATCAGGTTGTGTATTCGGCGTTGATCTTTACGTAGTCGGCCGATAGGTCGCAGCCCATCATCCACGCGTGGCCGTCGCCATCGCCGACAGTCAGCGTCATGGTCACGGGGTCGGCGCTCATCGCCATCCGGAGCTTCTGATCACTCTTATCCACCCCTGTGGGAAGTCCATGCCGGTACACCTCGACACCGCCGATGGAGAGCGACCCCTCGCGGGCATCGAAGCGGACTCCGGCGTTCCCGGCCGCGGTCACGACGCGTCCCCAGTTCGGGTCCTTGCCGTGAACCGCACATTTTACCAGCGGCGAGTCGACCACCGCCCGGGCCATCCGCTCGGCGTCCTCGTTGTTCGGCGCACCGCGCACTTCGACTCGGAACACACGCGTCGCCCCCTCGCCATCCCGGACGATCTTCCACGCCAGTTCCTCGCACAGCGAGTGCAGAGCGAGCCGGAACGCGTGGTATTCGGGCATGTCCTCGTGCAGCGCGGGCACCGGCGCGGCGCCGCTCGACATGGCGATCACGGTGTCCGAGCACGATGGGTGGGCATCGACGCTGATCCGGTCGAACGAGTTCCGAGCCGACCCCTCCAGGGCCCTCTGCAGCGCCCAGTGTCCGATGGGCGCATCGGTCGAGATAAAAGCGAGCATCGTCGCCTGCGGCGGCAACGGCCGCCCTGCCCGGTCCAGCCGGGGCGCAATCATCCCGGAACCCTTCGCAATCGCACCGATGTGCACCGTGTGCCCCCGGATCTCGACCTCGCGGTGCGATGACTTTGCGACCAAGTCGGTCGTCATGATGGCCTGCGCCGCCGCGACGTCCGCCCTCTCGCCGCGACCAAGGGATTGGACCAGTCCGGGCACTGCCCCGACGATCCTGTCTACCGGCAGTCGACGACCGATGACCCCGGTCGAACTCGGGAGCACCTCGTCGCTCCTGCAGGAAAGCGCCGAAGCCACGGCGTCCATGCACAACTCTGCGTCGCGCACCCCATCTTCGCCTGTAGCCGCGTTGGCCGCCCCCGCGTTCACCAGGATCGCGCGAAGCCCTCGTCCAGTCACGGATTGTCCGGATCGCCAGCGCCTGCCGATCTCGATCGGTGCGCCCACGATGGCGTTGGTCGTGAACACCGCCGCGGCGGACCGCCCGGCCTCGATCGCGTGCGTGCCCGAATCCCGTCCCTCGGCGCCGTCACAAACGATCAGCGTCAGATCCGGCTTGCCCGATGGCTTCAGCCCTGCCGCCACAGCTGCTGCCCTGAATCCCAATGGTCGGGTGATCGACACGTGGACACTCCGTCCCCCAACCCCCGCCAGCGTGGGGAGCGTAGCGCCCGATCAGGCACCGCCCCGCACGGGACTGCGGCTATCGGCTCAGCCCCTCCCCGCCGCCGCGTGGCTGACTGGCAGGGAGCCCGAGGGGTTCGAACACGATTCCGAAGGATGTCTGGTCCGCGATGCCGTCGTAGGTCACTGTGGCGCCGAGCGTCAGTCCGGGGAATTTTCGGCGCACGGCGACCGTGAGCGTCTGCAACGTCCCGGCGTCCGTGTCGTACTCGGCGTTGGCCCCGATGATGTACTTGCGGGTCAGCTCGTATTGCCCGCCGAAACCGATAATCGTGCTGTCGCGAGAGTTGATGAACCGTCCCTCAACGTACGCACGAAACTCCGGCACATGGCTGAACTCCAGACCGGTAACCATGTACGACTGCTGGTTCAGATCGAAGTCGTAGACATCTTTGAACGTGAGTGCCACCGCATCGGTCGGCTGCCACATCGCGCTGAGGTTCCCGAAGTTGCCGAGGTTCGAGTACTCCGGTCGGTACTCGAAGAATCGTCCGATCGGCGAGATGGACTCGGTGTCCGACGTGACCAGCGTGGCGTCGATCCCGAGTTTGAACACATCCACATTCCGCCACCGCCCCTCGCCGCCCCGCTGGGTCTGCCACGTCTGGTCCACACCGAACCTGACGGCCGTCCCCTGCGCGATCTGCTCGACATCGGCGTCGTACACCGGCAGGAACTCGCTGTCGAGGTTCGTCCCGGCGCTCCAGAACGTGATGTTCGGCTCGATCATGTGCCGGATGCGGTGCAGGTCGAACGTTACCGACTCGACATCGTCGTCCACGCGGTAGAACGAGGTTGATGCCTTGACGCCTGCAGCGCCCCACCAGCGGGTGTCGTCCGTTGCCTCGGCCGACAACGTCTCGAACCCACCGCTGTAGCTCGTGAGCCGGCCCGTTGCAAACGGGACGACTTTCACAGGCCCCAAGTCTGCCACGAGCTTGAGTTCCTGGCGGGTGTCGAGGCGAGTAACGCCCGCCTGGTTGTACCCCTGCGCCGCGAGGGCATCCGCGGGGGACTGGTTCGGGTTCAACCCGAGGGCCGCCTGCGAGAGCTGCGTCGTGGTGAACCCCAGTTGCGAGGCGGTCGGCTTGGTGAAGTTCAGCGACATCCCCGAGACGCGGTACTCCGATGAGTAGGAGAGCAGCCCGGGGGCGAGGGCCCCGAGCAGGTCGTCGCCGTATCGCGAGTAGAACCCCTCGGGCGTCTTGTTCACGCTGTATCCCTGGCTCTGCAGGAGGTACTCGTTGGGCGTGAAGTCGATCAGTTCGCCCTGTGCGTACACCGAGAACACGCTGTTGTCGTCGGTGCGGCGTACATCGATCAGGTTCGTAAACTCAAGGTGCTCCTCCGCTGCCTCGCGGAAGTACGCAGGCAAGAACGTCGGATCAGAGACGTACGACCCGGTCAGCAGCACCGACCAGTTCTCATCGATCGCCCACCGGTGGTCGGCCCACACCACGCCGCGGGTTGTGCCGTCCTGATCGATCCGGGCGCCGGATGGGAGCACGTCTGTGCCGTTGTCATCAATCAGCGTGTACGCGAACACTCCGCCCGCGGCCCGCTCGGTATCCCATCGGGTATCGGTCCCGATCGCCGCACCCGCGTCGAAGTAGCCATCAACAAGAAGTTTCGAATCCAGTCCCGCCGGGGTCTCGAGCCCCAGCAGCGAGAACGTGTTCCACGTGGTCGAGATGTACGGACCCATTCCGCCCATGTTCCCGACCGCCGCGCCCACGAGTGGAATCTGCTCGATCTCTCCCTTGATGTGCGGCCAGTAGAAGAATGGGAGCGGTCCCGCGCGGAGGGTGATGTCCTTCGCGTCCAGAAGCGTGACGGTTTCCGACCCGCCGCCACCGCCCGGTCCGCCCTCCGTCCCATCGTCGCCTCCGCCGGCGACAGCCCGCGTCTCGCGCGTGATCGTCACGCTTCCCGCGCCCATCGAGAACGTCGGGTCGGTGAATGACGTCGTGGAAAGCACGGCGCCGTCAGCGGTGAACACCCGGCCCGCCTCCTGCCGCACCGCCTTGGCCCGCACGTAGAGCGGAAGCCCCCGCTTCGAGTCGTACGTCCAGAACACCGCGTCCACCGCAACGCCGATGTTGGTTGTTACGTCGTAATAGATCCGCGGTGACCTGAGCGTGTACTGCCCGCTCTTGGGGCTGCGCGAAGTCGCGACTACATCTCCCTCGACGTAGACCCCTCGCACGTCCTCTGGCTTGAATCGGACCAGATCCTTGAGCGGCCCGGGTTTCAGGAAGAGCACCGCGCGCTCGGCGCTGATCATCAGGTCCTGGTGGCTTGCGCGATCGGTGTAATGCACGGTTGCGCCGCCCGTCACGATCAGCGCATCGTCCTCTGCTCCGGTCACGAGCACCGGTTCCTTGCCCGAGACCGTGAACAATCCGGATGCGGCGAAGATCGGCTCCAGCCGGCGCTCGGGCGCCAGTTGGGATTCGGCCGGCACTCCGGGTTCCGGGGGAGTCCGAGTTGTCTGGGGTTCGTAGGGGCGAGTGAGTCCGGGTTTCATCGGCCCATCCCCCGCCGCGGACTCCCACATCGCGGCGCCGGTCGCCTCGGCCACGGTGACGTCGCCGGCGGGTACCGGGGTGAGTCCCCTTGCCCCCGCAATGTCGCGGAGGTAGTTCGCCAACCGCCGTTCCGCCTCGGCCACGAACGGGTCTGCTCGCCTGCCTCGACGCAGCAGATCGACTTTCATCGATAGCTGCCCAGAAAGCGTTCCGGTCACCAGCAGGCGATCTCCCGATTGCGACACCCCCGCTTCGCCCACCGGATCGCCAACCCGGTCGAAGAACACGGCGACCTGCCGGATTGGCTGCTGCGGATCGCTGCCGGTCGTACCGATGGTCTCGATCCAGACGACCGCCCTCGCTGCGTTGAATCGGTACACCCCGAGACTGACGGTGACATCACCCGAAAGCAGTAACCGGGTCGTCGGCCGTCCGCCGACCTCGCCCTCGTCCACCCACGTGGACCCGACCGCGCCAGTAAGGACGATATCGCCCTGTTGAACGTTTCCGCCGATCTCGATCCCCGAGAAGGTCCGCCCGGTGATCGAAGGCGGGGCCGGTCGCGTGCCGCTCTGGTCCGTGCTCTCGCCAATCGTCGACCCGGCGCAAGCGGTTACCACCGCGGCCGCGCCGAACCACCCCAGCCATCGAGATCTCAAGCCGCAACCGTGCATCCGTCCCGTCCGTGGGGCCTCCGTTGCCGCGCGGGGCAAAGCGCGACGGGGCGGATGCTATCGGATCTTCGCTAAGCCCACAACCGCGATGGCGTTACGGCGCCCAGACGTTTGACTCCGGGCGGTGCTCCTGCACCTCGACCGGTCCGTTTCCAGGGGCCTTCCCACCGGTCTGTGCAGTCGAAGCACCGTTGAGGTGGACGCTGCCAGCCGACAGCCCGGGGAAGTGCTCCCCCTGCCACGACTTGGGATAGTTCGTGTCGTCCATCTCCAATGCTGCTTTGGTCGGGAAGAGCGGCCGGAAGGTGTCGCACATGACGGCCAGTTCGCCCGTGTAGGTCGCGGACAGCGACGCCTCGATCGTGCCCGGGTGCGGGCCGTGGGGGATTCCCTGCGGGTGGGCTGTCAAAGACCCGACTTCGATTCCCTTCCGGCTCCCGAAGTTGCCCTCGACATAGTAGAGCACCTCATCGCTGTCCAGGTTGCTGTGGTTGTACGGAACCTTGATCGCGTTCGGGTGCCAGTCCAGCATCCGCGGGCAGAACGAGCAGATCACGAAGTTGTGCGCCTCGAACGTTTGATGAATGGGCGGCGGCATGTGCAGCTTGCCCGTGATCGGGGCGAAGTCGTCGATGTTGAAGATGTACGGGTAGTAGCACCCGTCCCACCCGACCACGTCCAGCGGGTGGTAGTGGTAGGTGTACGAATGCACCAGGTTCCTCGCCTTGATCCGTACTTCGAACTCTCCCTTCTCATCCCATGTCAGCGGCGGTTCCGGCAGCCGCAGGTCACGTTCGCAGTAGGGTGCATGCTCCAGGAACTGACTCGTCTGCTTCGAGACATACCGCGGCGGCGGGCCGATGTGCGAACCGTTCACGGTCTCGATGAGCAGGAACTTTCCGTAGGGAACCTGCTCGATCGAGGGTCCCCCGTCGAGGGGGTTCCCGTCGGCGCCATTGGCCCGGTGCTCGAACTCGAACTTGTAGATAACCCCCTTGGGGATCACGATGTAGTCCTTGGGCCCGAACTTCAGCGTTCCCATCATCGTGTGGCAAACGCCCCGTCCGAAGTGCACGAAGAAGCACTCGTCTCCCTGACCGTTCTTGAAGTGGTAACCCATTTGCTCGGCCGGGTTGCACACCGCCATCTCGCAGTCCGCGTTTCCGAACAGCACGACCCGGCCAGTGACCGGGTCGCCCTTGGGGGGCATCGCTTTTCCCCCGGTCTTGACGTGCCGCATCCGCATCACATCGCGCTCGACGTACTCGACCGCTGTCGAGTACTGCTTGGTCCAGCCGTACACCTGTGTCGGTGGGTGGATGTGGTACATCGTCGACGTCGGACCCGAAAACCCTTCTGTGCCGAACAGCTCCTCGGAGTACAGGCACCCGTCCGGCCTGCGGAACTGCACATGGCGCTTCCTGGGCAGCAGCCCGAGTTTTGTGTAATACGGCATCGCAATCCTCCCGGATGCGGGGCGCCTCGGTATCGACCCGGGCGGTCCCTCGTACAACGATACGCCGTCGACGCGGCCCGCCGCATGGTGGACCCACCTACCCCTGATTCCTGCGACCAAGAATCGATTGACCGGTTAACATCCGCGATGACCGTTGGCGTCCAGAGCAAATCCGTGGCAGACCGGGCCGAAGTTGACCCGTCGGGTGCGGCACGCGCCATCGTTGCCCAGCTCTGCGGATTGACGAAGACGTACTTCAAGTCCGACGGCACCGTCATGGTCGAAGCCCTCAAGGGCATCGACTTGAGCATCCCGCGGGGCCAATACGTAGCGGTCATGGGCGCTTCGGGCTCGGGCAAGAGCACCCTCATGAACGTGCTGGGCTGCCTCGACCGGCCGACCACCGGCCAATACCTCCTCGACGGCGAAGATTGTGCTCAGATGGAGGATGAACCCCTCTCCGCATTCCGCGGCCGCAAGATCGGGTTCGTCTTCCAGGCCTTCAACCTGATCCCGGAGTTGACGATCGAGGAGAATGTTGAGGTGCCACTGTTCTACCAGGGCGTCCGTCAACGGGAGCGGCGGGCCCGCACCCTGGAGACGCTCGCGCTGGTGGGGCTGGACAACCGCGTCGGCCACCGACCGAGCGAGTTGTCGGGTGGACAGCAGCAGCGGGTTGCAATCGCTCGCGCGCTCGTCACCCGGCCGGTGGTTCTGATGGCGGATGAGCCCACCGGCAATCTCGACAGCACCACTGGGGAGGCCATCCTCCAGGTCATCGAGGGGTTGCATCGGCAGGGGATGACGATTGTGATGGTGACCCACGACGATCGGATCAGCAAGCGGTGCGAGCGGGTGGTCAGGCTGCGGGACGGCCTCTTGGAGAGCGACCTGCTCACCCGCGGCTAAGCTGTCTACGCGGCGATGGCGGGCCCGGCGGCGGCTTCGGCCTGTTTCAGGCTCAGCGCCAGCAGCGTGATGTCGTCCCCTTGGTGGAACGATCCGGACCGGCGATCGAGCACGTGGGCTACCCGGTCGAGGGACTCGGCCAAGGCCTCGGGCCCCGATCCCCGGCACCTCGCGATGAAGGGGGCGCACAACTCCGCATCGGGTGCGTCGAGGAACGCCTGAGGCTCATCACGAGAAGGCGAGTTGACGCCGTCGGAGTGAATAACCAGCGATTCTCCGGGGGCGAGTCGAATGGTCGCCTGCTCGTACACGGAATCGTCCATGATGCCCAGGAGCATTCCGCTCAGGTCGATGCGTTCAACGCCCCGTGCGCCGATCCGCAGAGGCGAGGGGTGCCCGGCGGAAGCAAGCGTGACCGTCTGGTCGTGCGTGTCCATGACTCCGCATACAGCAGAAACGAACCGGGCCGGGCCGGCCCGGGCGGCACACAGCGCCGCGTTCAGCCGCGTCAGCACATCGGCGGGCGAGACGATGCGGTGTCCCGAGGAATCGGCCTGGTGGAATGACAGGTGCGCCGCGATGAACAGGGTCATGAGCGCCGCAGGAAGGCCGTGGCCCATGGCGTCCGCGACGTAGAACCCAATCCGGCGATCGTCCAGCCGGGCAATATCGTAGATGTCGCCGGACACAAACCCGGCAGGGCGGAACAGCACGCCCGCGTCGAGCCCCTCGATCACCGGGAGCGATTTTGGAAGGAACTCGCGCTGCACATGGGCGGCGAGCATCAACTCGTCGTTGAGGCGCTCGATCTCGGCGGAAATGCCCCCCTCGAGCGATTGTGCCAGCCGGCACTGCACCTGCATGGCCCGCACTGAAGGCTGACGCCCGATCACGGCCGCGAGCGTTGCGGCGATAATCGCCGGGTCCTCGTCTGTTGCGAGGACAGACAAGTTGGCTGATCGCAGCCTGGTCGTGGCCCCGCTGGGGTGGTCGGCCAGGACGAGGGCGGGTGTCAGGACATCGTGAAGTTCCGCGGCAAGCCGGTCCATCAGCACCGGCTTGGTCATCGGTGAGGGGAAGATGATGGCGGCCGAGAACGCCCGCCAGATCGATTCAGGCTCGACGGGTGGGTTCGAGGCTGTAAGCGGGTGCAACGGAACGAACTGGGCGGTTGGCCGCGGGCAGTGGGGGGGCCAGTGAGCGAGAATCGTGTGAAGCAGGTCCGCCGCCCGGGCTTCCCCGTCGGTGGGGGCGATAAGCGCAAGAGCCGGGATATTCGCGGATGCGTGAAGCGGCATTGGTCCGTCCGTGGCGGAGGCAGCCGCCGACAGGCGGAACGCCGAGGAGCCTCCTGAAACCCGATCGGCCTACTTCGCCCGCTTCTTGAGGCCCTCGTGGTCGAACTGGACGAGATCGCCGGCCTTCACGCCCAGCCTCTTCACCATTCCGGCCTGGACCTCGATGGCAAACTGAGCTGCAAACCGGGAGGGATACCGCGGCATCCTGGCGTCGTACTGCTGCTCGGTCTCGTCGGGACCGCGCGGACGTTCCTTCTTCATCTCAGCCGTTGAAACAACCCGGCCAGAGGAGTCGAGGTACAGGATGTCCATGTCAACTTCGCAGTTCCCCATCCAGAACGCCTGCCGGTCGGGGAACGGGAATACAAAGATCATTCCCCCGTCGTCATCGATGTGGTCCCGGTGCATGAGGCCCTTCATCCGTGAGTCATTGTCAGCAACGATCTCAAGGAAGAACTTCTTGCCGGCGATCGTCGCGGGGGCCACGTCGGCTCCCGCCTTTTCGTCGCAGCCGGGCAGTATCGCCGCGGAACCGATGACCACGAGGATCATCATGGTCCGAAGCACGGTCAGCGGGCTTGTGAGACGAGCCATTGATCGTCCTCAGTAGTGAACGTCACGGGTGAGCGGGGAAGTCTAGACAATTCGAACGCCTGCATGAACTCCGCCGGGGAGACGCGAATCCGCTCGTTGCGAGGGGTGATGCCGGACCAGGCCGCCAGCAGGCCAACAACAGCGTCTCTCGGCACGTTCCGGGCACGGTAGTGATCGATTCGCGTGTCGCCGTGTCGCTTCGCCAGCCGGCGGCCATCGGGGCCCAGAACCAGCGGCAGGTGGGTGTACCGCGGCTCGGGCCGCAGCGAGAGCGCCCGGTAGAGCAGCAGTTGACGCGATGCGGAGTCCAGCAGATCGTCGGCCCGAATGACATCCGTGATGCCCTGCCGATGATCATCAACGACGACGGCCAACTGGTACGAGGGCTGGTCCCGCTTGGTCCAAAGGACGAAGTCGCCGATGCTGCTCGCTGGATCGTGCGACTGTGGACCTGCGAACGCGTCATCGAAGCGCACTCCCCCGTCCAGCACGACGAACCGCCAGTTGGCCCCCAGCCCGGCCTCGGGATCGGCGTTCGCTGCGGCCGCGGTGTTCACCGCGTCAAAGTCGAGCGGGCGCACATCAGGTCTGAGGCGGCTCGGGTACGGCGTGTCGTGGGTATCGCCACGGTTCGGCGCCGAGCCCGCCCGCTCGATCTCGGCCCGGGTGAGCGAGCAGGGGTACGCGAGCGACCCCGAAGCGAGCCGGCGCATCGCGTCCCGGTACGGCTCAAGATCATGCGACTGGACCATCACGGGCGTCGCCGCGTCAATCGGATCCCAATCGATCCCGAGCCACAACAGCGTCTCGATGATGCGCCCGGCCGCCTCAGGCTTGATCCGCGGCGTGTCGAGATCCTCGATCCGGAGCACCAGCCGCCATCCCAGCCGCCTTGCCATCGCCCACGTGATCAGGAATGTGCGGGCGTTACCCAGGTGCAGCGCACCGGTGGGCGACGGGGCAAGTCGTGTGGCTCTGTGTGTCACGCCGGGAAGACGATACACTCCTGCACGAGGAAACGGCCAGCCGGCGGGGCGGCTTTGGCGGAGGGCATGGATTGGAGAAGCTTAACGAGGCCCAGATCGAGGCAAAGGTGAACAGCCTTCCCGAATGGTCGACCACGGGCGAGACGATCCAGCGAACCTACGGGTTCGCGGGCTTTGTTGAGGCCATGCGGTTTGTCAATCAGGTGGCCGAGGCTGCCGAGGCGGCCAATCACCACCCTGATCTTCTGATCCGCTACAACAAAGTGACCATCACACTCAGCACCCATGACGTGGGCGGGCTCACGGACAAGGACTTCGCTCTGGCCGCGAAATGCGACGGCATGTTCACTCCAGCCGCGCCACCACCGGCTACGAGCCCCGCCAAGAAGAAGAAGGCCTAGGCAGCTCGGACGCCGCGGTCCTGTCCGGGCATATCAGCTCAGCCGAGTTCGACCGACCAGTATGCTTCGTCAAGGAACGCCTTCCACGACGCGTACCGCTCCTGTCCCAGTCGGAGTGTGATCAGTGGATTGCGGCGAGGCCGGATCGGCCTACGGATCAGCTTCATCGCGGCCTGGTCCGGGGTGCGGCCGCCCTTGCGAGCGTTGCACTTCACACAGGCACAGACAAGGTTGTCCCATGTGTCCCCGCCTCCCTGGGTCCTCGGAAGCACGTGATCGATTGACAGCTCCGCCGACGAGAACGAGTGCCCGCAATACTGGCACTGGTTGCGGTCTCGCGCGAACAGATTCCGTCGGTTGAGCTTGACGGATTGATCCGGGAGCCGATCGAAGCCCAGCAGGCGGATCACCCGCGGCACGGCGATGTGGAACCGAACCGTCTGGACCCAGTCGAACTTGATCGCCTGTTCATCCTGCATCGATCGCAGGAACTGCGACAGCTCCGACCACGACTCGAAGTCGTAGTTCTGGTAGCGGCCGTCATCGATGTGAATGACTTCGGCGAGGTTGCACGCCAGCATCGAGAAGGCACGCCGTGCTGAAATGACCCGAACCGCAACGAACAGCTTGTTGAGGACGAGCACTTTGCAATCGAGCCCCGAAGCGAGAACGCTGTTGGCGGCGATCGCGCCGCCGCGGTAGCCCGGCTCATCGATCGATGCGTCGGCACCATCAGTCGATCGATGCCGACCCTGACTTGCTCCGCGGTGCGAGGCGGACATTGGGCCCTCCAGAACCAGGGAAATCCCTCAAAAGACTAGTCGATGGAGGTCTTCCCGGCAACTCAATCAAGGGAGACGGGACCGCTTCGGGTTGCTGGTCGGCGCAGAAACGAGCGATTCTCCCGGCCAGCCAGTGTATTGCAGCGACCGAGAATCTGCCAAAGGGTGGCATCGTCCGCCCGGTGTCGTGGGGGGGTTACCGTCGGTATCCCATCGGGTGCTCCAGCATCGAATACAACTCCCGCAGCACGGTCATCCCAAGGAATCCCGCTGCGGCCAGCGAGCCGAGAATGAGCGCATCGGTCACGTGCCCGGTACCGAGGAGCCACGCCACGCCGTAGAGCGAGAGCCACAGCGTGCCATACCGCGTGATCTTCTCCGCCGCCCGCGGGTTCGACCCGTACGTTCGGACCTTCCGGTACGCCATGACTGCGAACAGCAGGGACAGCACCGCTGGACCCAGTGCCGCTCGCACCGGAACCCACTCGGGCCACACCCCCCCCGAGTTCCGGCAACGCAGCCACCCCGCGTACAGCATCACCGCCGACCAGAACAGCCAGCCAGCCGCTGCGGCCGCTACCGCCCTGCGGCTGATCGCCGGAACCTTCCGGGCGACCATGTGCACCAGTCCGGCCACGATCAGCGAATGGGTCATCACCAGCCAGACCGGCCACACGAACCGCAGGTTCAGGTTCGGGACAACCATCTGCCCCGAGTAGATCAGTCCGAGCACAACAAGCCCGACCGCCGGCACGAACCGCCCGGCGCCGTTGAAGAACAGGATTGCTCCCGACAGGAGCAGTGTGAGCAGAATGGCCTGCGTGCCCAGCAGCGTCGCACCGAGCACCGCAGACATCAGTGTGCACACAACCAATGAGACCGCCACGTGGGCACTCAGCCTGCCGCTTGGCAGCGGGCGCTCGGGGTGGATTGCCCGATCACGCTTGACATCCAGCAAGTCGTTCAGCGTCGCAGCGTACGCGAACAGGCCGAGGGCGTTGACCGCGCCCCCGAGCAGGAGGAGCCACAGCGGCGTCTCGGCCATGGCCCGCGTCCCCGGCTCTTGTGGTGTCCGCCACGACCACAGGATGACGAACCACACGTTTCCCACGGCTGCAAATGCGGTGGTCACCCTCGTCAGGTGGAGAATCGGTGCAAGCCGCAGGAGGGTCCGTCGCATGGCCGACAGCGTACAAGCCCTACCGGACCCGTGCGGTGCCGCCTGAAGGCCACGCTCGATCCGTCTACCATCGACGGCGCATGCGACCCAACGGCAATAAACCAAGCCCATCTTCCGCGGCACGGCTGCCCCGGATCGCTGTGATCGTCTCTCGCTATCACAGCGACATTACCGGTCCCCTGTGCGAGGGCGCTCGGCGGTGCTATGCAAACGCCGGCGGCCGCCCCGGGCGACTGACCGTTGTCGAGGCTCCAGGAGCATTCGAACTGGTTTCGCTCTCGGCTGTCGCCGCGTCATCGGGCCAATTCGGCGGTGTTCTTGCGATCGGCTGCATCATCAAGGGCGAGACAAGCCATGATCGCTACATCGCCCAGGCAGTGTGCCAGGGCCTTGCACAAATCTCGGTCTCCACGCTCGTGCCGGTGGCGCTCGGTGTCCTCACGGTCGATACGCTCCGTCAGGCCCGCGACCGCGCCGGCGGCACCAAAGGAAACAAGGGGGAAGAAGCCATGGAAGCCCTGATCGCATCAATTCAAGCCGCAGCGTTGCTGCGGAAGCCGGCACGCCGGTCAATCACGGGCGGAGGGCGTCGCTGATGGCTACGTCCCGGGAAGTCCGGCGCCTCGCATTCCAGGCGCTCTTCCAACTCGATGCCAGGTGCCCCGGGCGCGGCGCCGCCGCGTCGGATGCCGAGCGTCACGCGGTCCGCGAATCTCTCGACGACTCAGAGGGATTCACTCCGGCCGAGCGTGACACGGCGATGTCCGTTGCCGTTCGTGCCTTTGCGGACCGCGAGGCCGCCGATGCGGCGACCCTCGAACTCGCCCCCACGTGGCCCGCCCACCGACAGGCAGCCGTTGATCGTGCACTGCTGCGGCTGGCCCACTATGAGATGACCCGCACCGAATCGCCGCCGAAAGTCGTCGTTAACGACACTGTCGAGATTGCCAAGGCCTTCAGCACCGACAAGTCTCCCGCGTTCATCAACGCGCTGCTCGACCGCATTCTGAAGCGGGTGCTCGGGTTGCCGGCCGCTCCGGTCGACGTGCCGGCGCCCCCGCCTCACGAGGGCGCGACGCCGGGCTGAGCATTCCATGTCGTTCTTCAAGTCCATCTCGAGCAAACTCAAGCAGGGCCTCGCCAAGACGAGGGACATCCTGCTCATGGATGTCAGGGACGTCATCCCTGTCGGCCGCAAGCTCGATGCGGCGCTGATCGATGAACTCCAGGCCCGCCTCCTGCGGGCCGACATCGGCGTCAAGACCACCGACCGCCTCATCGCCGACATCCGCGCCGACTACAAGGCCGGCAAGATGACCCGTGGCGAGGACGTGGTCGAGTACCTCAAGCGCGAACTCAAGGCCATGTGGCCCGAGGGGATGACCGCGTTCCAGGGTGTCTCCCCCGGCGGCGGCCCGCTTGTCGTGCTCGTCACCGGCATCAACGGCGCCGGCAAGACGACTTCCATCGCGAAGTTGTGCCATCTCTTCCGATCCCAAGGACGGACCGTTCTCCTTGCCGCCTGCGACACCTTCCGTGCCGGTGCCGTCCGCCAACTCGAGATCTGGGCCGAACGACTCTCCGTCGAGGTCGTCAAGGGCCAGCAGGGGGGCGACCCCGCGGCCGTCGCCTTCGACGCCTGTAAGGCGGCCCTGGCCCGCGGAGTCGATGTGCTCATCCTCGACACCGCCGGCCGCCTCCACACCCAGGATCCGTTGATGCGGCAACTCGCGAAGATCCGTCAGGTCGTCTCGAAGCAGATCCCCGGTGCGCCGCACGAGACGCTCCTCGTCCTCGACGCCACGACCGGCCAGAACGCGCTCCGCCAGGTAGACGAGTTCTCCAAGACCCTCCGCGACGGCGAGGCCGCCCTCCCCGGCGCTACCCCGGGCATCACCGGCATCTTCCTTGCCAAACTTGACGGCACCGCCAAGGGCGGCATCGTGATCGCGATCCGGGCTGAGTCCGCCGTCCCCGTGAAGTTCGTCGGCCTCGGCGAACGCCCCGAGGATGTGGAGCCCTTCGACCCCGCCGCGTTCATAGAGGCTATGTTCGCGGCCTAGACGGCCCGCGCTCCCGCATACCGGGGGTCGAACGTCCCATCTCGCAGCCGCCTCGTGGCACACCGACAACTCGACCGGGCATCTGCCGATACGACCCTACAGTGCCGTGAGCCCGGAGGGTCCCCCTTGTTTGTTTTGCGTCGAGCCAAGATCGAGGACATTCCGACCCTGCTGAAGCTGGCCAAAATGGTCCACTTCATCAATCTGCCCGCCGACAAGGACATCATCGCCGACAAGGTGACTACCTCGCGCCGCAGCTTCCTCACCGCCACCCAGAGGCGACGTGCCGAGGCCGACGGCCGCTCGCTTTCCGACCTGCCCGTCACCCCCCCCGAGACGCGCCCCGACCGCCAGGGCGGCGAATCCGCCAACGGCCTCGCAGCCATCACCACCCGGTCCGACCTCTTCATGTTCGTCCTGGAGGACACCGAGAGCGGCGGCATCCTTGGCACCAGCCAGATCATCTCCCGCATGGGCGGCCCCGGCGCTCCGAACGTCTTCTTCCAGCTCGAACGCCGAGAGTTCTTCTCCCGCACGCTTCAGCAGGGCGGCACCCACGTCGTCGCCAAGCTCGTCCTTGACGAGACCGGACCGACCGAGATCGGCGGCCTGATCCTCCAGCCCTCCTACCGCGGCCACAAGATGAAACTCGGCCGCTTCCTCTCACTCGCCCGGTTTCATTTCATCGGCCTCCACCGCGGGATGTTCTCCGACCGCGTCCTCGCCGAGATGATGGCCCCGATCACCCCCGATGGCCGCAGCACGCTCTGGGAGTACCTCGGCCGCCGGTTCATCAACCTCACGTACGACGAGGCTGACCGCTTCTGCCAGTACAGCAAGGAGTTCATGACCTCCCTGCTGCCGCGTGAGGAGATCTACCTCACCCTCCTCCCACCCGAAGCGCGCAGCGTCGTCGGCGAGGTCGGTCCTGAGACCCTCCCCGCTCGTCGCATGCTTGAACGCCTCGGGTTCACGTGCAAAGACAGGATCGACCCGTTCGACGGCGGACCCAACCTCGACGTCGCGACCGACGACATCCCGCTGGTCAGGGATACCCGCCGAGCGAAGGTCGGACCGCCGATCGCCGTGAGCGAATCAACCCGTTTCGGAATGGTCAGTCGCCTCGACGAGGATGGTGAGTTTCGAGCGATGGAGATCCCGTTCGAGGACGGTCGCGGCGGCGCCATTCGAATCGCCAAGTCCGCGATGAAGCTCCTACAGATCGCCGAGGGCTCCGAGGTCGGTGTTACCCCTACTCCGCACCCGCTGCGACCCGTCGAGGGAAGTGGCCGCCGCCCCATCAAGGAAGGACGACGCGCCCGCCGGAGTCGGTCATGACCCAGCCGCACCACCCGTCGCTCCAACGCCCCGCGGCAGACCTGATCGGCGGCGAGTGGATCCTCCTCGATCCCCCGCCTGCCAACCCCGACGGCGCCGGCTCGGTCACTTCCTGGAACCCAGCCCATCCCGGCGAGCCGATCTGGTCAGCGAGCACTCGCGGTGAACACCCCGACCGCGCGATCGCCGCGGCCCGGGCCGCCCTCCCAACATGGATCCACGCCGGTCGCGACCGCCGGTTCGCCGTCCTCCGGCGCTACCAGGAGATATGCCGAGCCCGGGAACGCCAGATCGCGGAACTCATCCGCGACGAGGTCGGCAAGGTCATGTGGGAGGCACGGGCCGAGGCGGTAGCGCTCGCCGGCAAGGTCGATATCACGCTCGATCAGTCGCCGACATCCGGCCTGGCCCGGACCACCGACTGGGAGATCCCACTGGCCCCGAGCCGGACCGGCCGAACGCTCTTCCGGCCGCACGGCGTCATGGCGGTCATCGGCCCCTTCAACTTCCCGGCGCACCTTCCCAACGGCCACATCGTCCCCGCGCTGGCGATGGGAAACACCATCATCCTCAAGCCCAGCGACAAGGCCCCGGCTGTCGGACAACTCATTGGGGAGCTGTTCCAAGAGGCGTTGCACCAGGAGGGCTTCCCCGACGGGGTCGTCAACGTGGTGCAGGGTGGGGCCGACATCGCCGCGGCCATCGTCCAGCACGACGGCATCGATGGAATCCTCTTCACCGGATCCTGGCCCGTTGGCCGGCGCATTCTCCAGGCCAGCCTCGACCGGCCCGGTCGCATCGCGGCCTTGGAGATGGGCGGTAACAACGCCGCCGTGGTCCTGCCGGACGCCGACCTGCGGCAGGCCGCCATCGAGATTGTCCGATCGGCGTTCAACACCGCCGGACAGCGATGCACCTGCACCCGCCGCGCCGTGCTCCACCGCGACATCGCTCCGGCGATGATCGCCGCGATCTGCAAGGCCGCGACCCAGTTAATCATCGGCGACCCCCGCGCGGAGTACCCGATGTTCATGGGCCCGGTCATCTCCAGTCACGCCCGGGATGGCATCCTCGGTGCGGTCGCCGAGTTCTCGAAGTCCGGCGGCGAGGTGCTCGTGGAGGGCTCCCAGGTGGAGGTCCAGGGCGCCAGGGGGTGGTTCGTCTCCCCATCGGTGGTCCGGGTGGACCGCTTTCTCCCATCAGACGGCTCCGACGCCGGTTGCGATGTCGAGGTCTTCGGTCCGGTCCTGCGGATCTGCATCGTTGACTCCCTCGATGCCGCCATCGCCCAGGCCAACGCGACCCGCTTCGGCCTCGCCGCATCAATCTTCACGACGAACCAGGCCTCCGCCGAGCGATTCCTCGCAGAGGCCCGCGCTGGCTGCATCAACGTGAACACCGGGACCGCCGGCGCCAGCAGCAAACTCCCCTTCGGCGGTCTTGGCCTGTCGGGCAACCACCGCCCCGCGGGCTCATTCTCGCTGGACTACTGCGCCTATCCCGTTGCCGCGATGGTTGAATCCGGCTCCGCCGCGACGATCCCCGAGGGCATGCGATTTGATGACGCTTGGCTTGGCTGACGCCGCGTCAGACCCGGCCTTGAACCGTTACACTCGCGTCATGCCAGGCAAGACCATCCTCCCCGATCCTCGCCAGTCGCCGCGATACTCCGGTCTGTGCACATTCTGTCGCTACCCAAGGCTCGCCGACGTCGCTCCGGAGAACTCCCCCGTCGACTGGGCGATCTACGGCGTTCCGTTCGATGGCGGCGTGACCTACCGCCCGGGCGCCAGGTTCGGACCGCGATCAATCCGGGAGGAGAGCCAGTACGTCAAGAGATACTCAATCGAGCACGACGTCGATGTGTGCAGTGTCCTGAGCCTTGCAGACGCCGGCGATGCTCCCGTCCGCCCCTTCTCCTGCGGCGAGAACGCGCGGGCTGTCCACGAGTTCGCCATGGGTCTTGGCAAACCCTCCTCCACGCGGCTCTTTGCCGTCGGGGGCGACCATTCCATCGCCTACGCCAACATCAAGGCAACCTGGGAACGCCGCGGCAAGCCCGCTGGCGGTCTCCCTCTGATTCACTTCGACAGCCACCTCGACACGGTCGACTCGACGATGGGCGAGTCCTGGTCCCACGCATCGCCCTTTATCCGGGCCATCCAGGACGGGCTCGTCGACCCCGGCCGGATGATCTCCCTCGGCATCAAGGGCCCGCTGAACACCGCCTCCGATCTCGACTTTGCCCGCCGCCACGGGATCACCATGGTCACCCACGGCGACTATGCGAGAGAGGGCGCCTCGCGGCTCGACGACTTCGTGCGGTCGCTGGCTGGTGCGGAGGCCTATCTCACGTTCGATATCGATTGCGTCGACCCGGCCTACGCGCCGGGGACGGGCACGCCGAGCGTCGGCGGATTCACCTCCGCAGAAGCACTCGCCCTCATCAGAGGTCTGCGAGGCGCGAACATCGTCGGGGCGGATGTTGTTGAAGTCCTCCCCGATCGAGATGTCAGCGGTATAACCGCCCTGCTCGCGGCCCACGTTATCTTCGAGGTACTCTGCCTAGACGCGGTCCGAAGGACGAATGACTCCCAGCCCGCCGGGAGGCAGCACCGTTCTGCATCAAAAAGCTAGCGACTCGTTCCGGCCTCAGGTGTGGGCATCGGTCCTGACACGCATTCCTAGACTTCTGGCGTGATCAGGCCACGCATTGCCAACTCGCAACTCCGCGCGCTCCGGCGGCACCCCGTCGCGGCGGCCATTCTCCGGTCGTGGCGTCGGCTGACCACGAGCGGCCCACGAGCCGGTCCGGGGTCGTCCACGCTCATCGCCTGTTCCGGTGGAGCCGATTCCTCCGCCCTGGCAATCGCACTTGCGGCCGGCGCTGCACCCGGCATCTCTCTGGCGGTGGCCCACATTGTCCACGACCTCCGCCCGCAGGAGCAGGCCTTGGCCGACCGCGACGCCGCCATGGGACTTGCTGCCCGTCTCGGCGTTCAGTTTGTCGAGTCCCGGGTCAGCGTGTCGAGCGAGCGAAAGATCTGGCGCAGTGGTCGTCACATCTCGTCAAAGGGAAACCCCGAAGCAATCGCCCGCCGTCTCCGCTATACCGAGCTCGCCCGGCTCGCCAGCGATCTCGGCCTCGCTTTCGTCGCGACGGGCCACCAGGCCGACGACCAGGTCGAAACTGTGATCATGGGGCTGCTGCGCGGTGCTGGACCTGCCGGGATGGCCGGGGTTGCCGACGCCCGATCCATCGGTGATGGCGCCTTTGAGACCGCGGTTATCCGTCCGATGCTCGGAGTCTCGCACGCCCACGCAATCACCCTGTGCCGGGACGCCGGAGTTTCATGGGCCGAAGACGAGACAAACGCCGACACGTCGCGTCTCCGCGCCGGTGTACGGCACACCGTCTCACCGGCCTTGTACGCACTCCGCCCAACCGCGGCCCTGCGTATGGCACGCACCGCAAGGCTGATGCGAGATATCGATGGCCTCATCAGCGATCTCGCGTCGAGCCTGATCGATGTCGCCACGGTTCAGCCGCCCGACGGACCGCCCGAGGAACTTACCTGGCCACGCGACAGCCTCCGACCCGTGCGTCCGGTGGTGCTCACGAGCCTCTTCCACCGGGCCGCCCGTCTCATCCGCGACGACATCGGCCGGGACCGCCTGAATGGCCGGCTCATTGATCCCGTTGTTCTCGCCATCAAGTCCGAGTGCACCGATTCGAAGGCGTATCTTTGGCCGGGCGTCAACATCCAAGTCACGGCGCATCGCGTAAGCATGCGGCGACGAGACAGGTCAATGAACAATGACTGAACCATCCCAGCCAATCAACGTGCTCCTTGTTGGCCACTGCGGACCCGATGCCTACCTCCTCAAGCACGCTGTGGAGCGTGCAATCCCCGGTGTGAGCGTCTCGTGGGCGAACGATGATGAGTCGCTCGCTTCTGCGTCGAGTGACTCCCATCTGGTCCTGGTCAACCGCGTCCTGGATGGTTCCTTCTCCGCGGCTACGGGCCACGACATCGTGCGCACCCTGGTTTCGGCGAGCGGGCAGCGTGCAACGGTCATGCTCGTAAGTAATCTGGCGGAGGCTCAGGCCGCCGCCGTCGCGGCCGGTGCCCACCCCGGAATCGGAAAAGCCGACGTCAACTCGGAGCAGTCCCAGTCTCGGCTCCGCGAGGCCGCCGCCCGTGCAGCGCAGGCTCGCGGCAGCACCCAGTCCTAGGGGCGGGCCGTCTGTGCCGTCGCCCCCCGCAACCGAGTTGCCAGCGCCCTGGCCCGAGCTCCGAGCGCCCGGATCGCTTCCTCGTCCCGGAAGTAGTACATTGCAAGCACGTTCCCCTCGGGTCCCACCAGCAGCAGCTTCGACGGATGAACGATGTTGGCCATCGAGGTCCCATCGCTCAGCGTCACCGGGACCGAAGCATCCTCCTTGATCGCGAACTTCAGTCCCGATCTCAGCATGTCCCATACCGCGCGCTTTTCGCCGCGGAGGAACTGCCACCGCGTCAGGTCGGCCCCGAATGTCTGGGCGAACTCCTTCAGCCGCTCCGGCGTGTCATGATCCGGGTCAACGCTGATGCTCATGATCTGCACCGGCGTCCCCTTCAGCTGATCAACAAGCCCCGCCGTTACCCCGGTCATTTCCGGGCAGATGAGCGGGCAGTTCGTGAAGATGAAGTTGATAATCGTGACGCGCCCCTTCAAGGCCTCCTGCGTCACCCCTTCGCCATCCTGGTTCACAAAGGAGAACGGCGGGATCACGATGTCCTCGAAGTTCGGATCAGCCGCCCCGGGGTCGTCGGACCCAATCGAAGCACTGCTCACCGCTCCAGGTACCGCAGCGGATCCCCGGCTTCGGAGCACCGACAGCGTCAGCACCGAAGTCACCAGCACCGCCCCCACGATCCCGATAGCGACAAGCAACGTTCGTCCCATGGCTCCGCATCCCCGATGCTTCATCCTAGAACGTTCGGAAGATCGCATCCGCCACCATCGCCGCCAGGATGACGGGCAGATGGATGATGGATCCAAAGAACACCCGCCGGGCATCCTCGCGCGTCCGCGTTCGCCTGAGCCGCACGGCCACCGCGATGAACCCAAGCCCCGTCAGCACGGCCGCAGCCACATACCCAGCGCCCAGGCGCTCGGGCATCAGCAGCGCCGGCGCCAACGTCGCCGGCAGCAGCGTGACCGACCACAGCAGGATCACCGAGGCCGTTGCCCGCCCATCCGCGTCTGCCATCGGCAGCATCCGATACCCGCCCTTCGCATAGTCATCCCGGTACATCCACGCGATCGCGAGGAAGTGGGGGACCTGCCACACGAGCATCAACACAAAGAGCGACCACCCCCCGGCATTCGCCGCGAGGTCCCCCAGAATCCAGCCCCCGTGAGTTGATGCGGCGGTCCAGCCGATCAGCGGGGGCAGCGCCCCAGGGACCGCTCCGATCAGGGTCGCCAGCGAAGTGATCGGCTTCAGCGGCGTGTAGAGCAGCACGTACGACAGAATCGTCGCCAGCGATACGACCGCAGGCACTGCGCCACACATCGCCCACAGCACGGCGACTCCCAGCACGCACAACACCAAGCCCAGCCCCAACGCTCCGGCCTTACTCACACGTCCCTGGGGCAGCGGCCGATGGGCCGTCCGAGGCATCATGGCATCCCGCCGCCACTCCCACCACTGGTTGAGGGCACTCGCCCCCGCGGCCGACATCACCGTTCCGACCAACGCCCCGGACGCGATCCAGGCCAACTCTCCCAGCGGCCATCCCGGTCGCCCCAGTGCCGCCATCACGAACCCGACGCCGGACGTAATCGTCACCAGGCGAGTAATCCGCGGCTTGGTCAGCTCGATGTACGAGGCGACCATGCCCGGCGACTCGATCGAGCCCGGCCCCGCGCCGAGGGTGCGACCGCCACCGGCACGGTCAACGGCGGGGGCGATCGAGGTGGATGCAGTCATTCGGGTCCGGGTCCAAAGTGGGAGAATCCAATCCTTGCCGGCAGGCTGGTCGCCGGCTACTGGAAAAGCGAAGCCATTCCTGCCTGGCAAGAATAACTCCCTTCCGCTCGCACGCTGTCCGGGGCCGTCCCCAAACGCCATAGAGTCGGGTGGAGTCCCGGTAGCTCAGCTGGATAGAGCAGCCGCCTTCTAAGCGGCAGGTCGTGCGTTCGAATCGCACCCGGGACGTTCCGGTCCCTGAGTTCACTCGGCATTAGAGCGAGCCCTTGGTCGGGGCCTGCGCTGCACGTAGGGCGCGAGTTCGGTGGGAATCGCTTTGAGCCCGCGACGTCGCGCTTTCGCGATCGCGTAGTGCAGCGAGTCGTACATGCGGTTCGTCACGCTCTCGGTGACATTGAGCCCGTGCGCCTGCATCTGCTCCAGCGACCACCGCCACGCGTGGTACTCTTCCAGGCAGCGCGGCTTGTACACGTTGAACCCGATCGCGTGATGTCCGATCTCGTGCAGAAAGACCGCCGCCGACATCGGCCCCTTCGGCTTTGGAGCCTCGATCAGACGAGACACCGTGCCATCGACGTAGGTCACGCACCACGCGAC
Organism: Phycisphaeraceae bacterium; assembly: GCA_019636655.1. Classification (NCBI taxonomy): domain Bacteria; kingdom Pseudomonadati; phylum Planctomycetota; class Phycisphaerae; order Phycisphaerales; family Phycisphaeraceae; species Phycisphaeraceae bacterium. The sequence goes on from JAHBXB010000005.1 coordinate 232,148, forward strand.
CCCGCTCATCGACGACCGCCACCGCCTGACCCGCACGCCGTATTGCTGCAGCATCGCACGCGCAACGTCGTCGTACTTGGCCTGCATCGACGGGCGACTCACTCGGGGGGCGCTGCGGCGTATCGCCAGAGGCCTCTTCGGGGACGCCACGGGCGTTTGGCGGACCCCCAGCCTGCGTGCGATTGGCGCGAGCAAGTCCCAGAGCGTCGGACCAGATTGCGCCATCAGTCATGCCCCCCGGGCTCGAACTCGGAGAACCGGTCCCCAGCGTTCAACGTCCTTCCTCGCGCATAATCCGCCCAAGCCATTGGCCGCTTTCCGGGTGGCTGCACTTCAAGCAGCGCCAGCATGGTTCCGTCTCCGCAGGCAACGACCCCTCCAGCCGGGTCGATCAACGCCCCAGGCGCCTGGGGCGATGTGCCACCAACGGTTCTGACCCGAAGCACTTTCAGCAGTCTCCCTTCACAAAGCACCGTTACTCCCGGCCACGGAGTCAACGCGTGCACCTGGCGACGGCAGAAGTCGGCCGGAAGGTCGAACCTCATCGAACCGTCCCGCTTTGACAACTTGTTGGCAAGGGTCACTCGCGAGTTGTCCTGCACCTCCCCCTCCGGCTCCAGGCCGGCCCGGAAACGCGGGACTGCACGCTCCAGGACGCTCTGTACGAGAGCCGGTCCGTCCGCCGCGAGCAGATCGTGGAGCTCCCCCGCCGTCATTGACGGCTCGATCGACCGCCGCGTCTGCCCCAGTACAAGCCCGGCATCCATCCTCTCTGCCAGCGTAATCACGGAGTTCCCGGTCTCCGCGTCCCCAGCCAGGATCGCCGCGTTGATTGGCGCCGCCCCACGCCATCGTGGCAGGAGCGAGGCGTGCAGGTTCACCGCCATCACCCCTTCGAGCAGAGCCCGCCCGAGTTTCTGCCCGAATGCGATGACCACCCACGCGTCGGCCGCCACTCCGATGTCGCGGATCCGCGCCGCCACGCTTGCCTCGTTCACACGCTCCGGCTTGATCAGCGGAACCCCGGGCAGGTTCCGGGCGGCCCATTCCGCAATCGGAGTTGGCGTGGGCTTACCGCCCCGACCGGCCGGACGATCTGGTTGAGTGACCACTCCCAGAATCTCGTGGCGGGCCGCGAGCGATTCAAGGGTGGGGAGGCCGAAGGCACCGGAACCAAAGTACATCAGCCGCATTCGGATGGAAGGTAGTCGCCCCTCGGGCTTGACGCCATGGCTCATGCCCGCTTCGCGCTTCTCTCCAGTTCACGGATGTGTGACCGGTTCTTCAGCCGCGACATCTGGGTCATCCGATCCAGGATCAGCACACCGTCCAGGTGGTCCATCTCGTGCTGGAAGCACCTGCCCAGCAGCCCGGCGGCAGTAAGGCTGAATCGTTCGCCATCCAGGTCCGTGGCAGTGATGGAGACCACAGCCGGTCTGAATACGTCGCCGGTCACTTCGGGCAGGGACAAGCAACCCTCCGCCAGCGGCTCCAACGGCCCCGGGTGATGCGTGAGCACCGGGTTCACAAAGACCTGTGGCAGCACGCTCGCCGTCGGCGGGTCTGCACTCGCGGATCGATCCTCCCCCTCGGGAACGTGCGCCACAAACATCCGCCAGGCGAGCCCCACCTGGGGAGCGGCAAGGCCGACCCCCTCCGCCTCGTGCATCAACTCGATCATCCGCCGGGCCACCGCTCGCACTTCGTCGTTGACGGCCGGAACCTCAGCGGCTTTGCGGCGAAGAATCGGGTCCGGGTACTCAACGATGTACAACGATTCCGGGTCGACGGGCATCGGCCTAGTTTAGGCTCATTCACGGCATTGATTGGCGTTAGCGTCCGGGCTTCGATAGGATGATCATTCCGCCGACCGGCGGGCGTCGGCCCTTTGGCCAAGGAGTCAACTGTTGGGTCTGTTCTCGAGGAAACCCGCGGCGGAAAACGGCGCCACCCCACCCGAGGCCGCGCCCAGCGGCGCCCAGCCGGAGTACTCGCCCGAAAAGGCGGTCAAGTTCTTCGAGCGGGCACGGACGGTTCACGACACCACCAACTACGAGTACGCCATGCAACTCTGGTTGCAGGGCCTGCGCTTTCAGCCGACCAACATCGAGTCCATGACCGGCTTCTTTGAGTCTGCAGCGGCCTTTTTGCAGACCGGCGCCAAGCGCCCGAGCAAGGAGGTCGTCCGAGAGTTCTCCGGCCGCACCGACATCGACCGCTTCCTCGCTGCCCTTCTCGCCTGGGGCACCAATCCGTCCAATGGCGCTGCCGCGGTCACCGCCACCACCACCGCAGGAAACCTCGGGCTTGTCGAGAGTGTGGTGTGGCTCGGCGAGCGAGCCATCGCCGCCGCGGGCCGCGAGAAGAAGCCGAACAAGAGGCAGTTTCTCCAGCTCTTCGAGACCCTCGGCAAGTTCGGGGCCTACGAGAAGGCGGTCATGGCCGGCGAGATCGCCGTCAGGCTCGATCCGACGGACTCAAGACTTGCCGCCGATGTGCGCAACATGGCAGCCCAGCAGACCATGAGCAAGGGCGGGTACACCGATACTGGCAAGGAGGGCGGATTCCGCGCCAACATCCGCGACAGCGAAAAGCAGAAGCGGCTTGAAGAAGAAGAGCGGGCCGTCAAGACCGAGGAGACGCTCGACCGTCTCGTCGCCGTCGCCAAGGAGGAGTACGAAGCCCGGCCGATGGACAAGCCGTCGATCAAGCGGTATGTCGACCGTCTCCGCGAGCGGGGAACACGCGACGACATCAAGGCTGCCCTCGATACCCTGAGCCAGGCGTACAAGCAGACCCAGGACTTCCGGTTTCGCCAGGAAGCCGGCGACATCCAGCTCAGAATCCTGCGACGCCGACTCGCCACGATGCAGGCCGAGGCCGCCAAGGACGGCTCCCCCGAGGCAAAGGCGACGTTCGAAAAGGCCAGGGATGAACTGGCGACCCGCGAGATCGAGGAGTTCAAGCTCCGCGCCCAGGCGTATCCCACCGACCTCCCGATCAAGTTCGAGCTCGGACGCCGGCTGTTTGATGCCGGCCGCTTCGAGGAGTCCATCGGGCTGTTCCAGGAGGCCAAGGCCGACGGCAAGAACCGGGCACGGGCGCTCCAGTACCTCGGTATGGCGTTTCAGCGAATTGGCTGGCACGACGAGGCGATTGCTACGTTCCACCAGGCCCTTGAGGGATTGGGATCGACCGTGGCCGCGGACAGCGACGCTGGCCTGGATCTTCGGTACGGTCTGATGTGCTCCCTGCAGGCCCGCGCCGAGGAGCAGGGGGATCCTGCTTCAGCCGAAGAGGCGTACAAGCTTGCCTCCGCGATTGCCATCCAGCAGATCAGTTACCGCGATATCCGCACCCGCAAGGACGACCTCAAGGCTCTGGTCGGCAAGATCAAGCAGGGGGGCTGACGCCCATGACCGCGACTGGTGAGCGGGCTGTGGCCATCGTCCCCGCCCGCATGGCGTCGACCCGCTTCCCCGGCAAGGTCCTTGCGGCGCAGACCGGCCGACCGCTGGTCCAGCACGTCGTTGAGCGGGCGAGGCTCGCCGGGTCGGTCTCGAGGGTGGTGGTCGCGGCGGATGACGCACGCATCCGGGACGCCCTGGTCCCCCTCGGTACCGAAGTCGTGATGACCAGGCCGGATCATCCAAACGGAACAAGCCGCCTTGCCGAGGCCGCCAGCAGGCTCTCGCTTGCCGCCGACACGCTTATTGTGAACGCTCAGGGCGATGAGCCCGAAATCGAGCCATCGATCATCGATCAGACCGTCGCGGCCCTCGTTCGGGCCCCAGGCGCCGTGATCGGCACCGCGGCCGTCCCCTTCGCGACGGGCGAGGACACCGGCGACCCTACCGCGGTCAAGGTCGTATGCGACCTTCGAGGCCACGCCATGTATTTTTCCCGCTCGCCGATCCCCATGGACCGTGACCGTCGGGGGGGGCCGGATGCGACCGCGTTGCGTCACATCGGTCTCTATGTCTACCGCAAGAGTTTCCTCGATATCTACGGCACACTCGCGGAGACCCCGCTCGAGCGCTGCGAGTCCCTGGAGCAACTCCGAGTGCTGCAGCACGGCTACGCCATCCAGGTGGCGATCTGCGAGGGCGCTGCCACACGACGAGGGATCGACACTCCTGAGCAGTATGCCGAGTTTGTCGCCCGATGGCGATCCTCGCGCTCGTAGCAGCTACTGCCCGGGCCCACGCTCCCGGATCGTCGTTCGGAGCTCGGCTTCGTCCTCGAGTTCCCCCGGTCTGGGGGTGATCCTGAGCGATAGGTTTGCGTCACGCCCGATCTTCAAGGCGAGCACTCCCAGTTCGTCGCCCGACATGGTCCCCGTGATCATCGCCCGGTTCGACATCGTCGTGCGGACGACTGGCACGGCCACCACGTCCCCGCCCGATGCAATCGCAAGCCGGCGGCCGATGTTCTCCTTCGTGAGCACGCCGAACATCGCGGCTCCGCGCGCGTCGAAATCCACCCCGACGCCGGCTTCACTCTTCTCCGCGGCGTCCGCCGGAACCACGGCGGCCTGGATGACGCCCCATTCGCCAGTACCCGAGTCCATCGACCGAGCCGCATCGTCGAAGCACAGCAGGTACAACTCTCCACCCGACCGCTCCACGATCAAGTCCTGTCCGAGGAAGAACGCAGCAGGATCGGCCGCCAGCGATTCCTCGGCCTCAGGGCCTTTCGCAAACGTCGCGGCGATGGGAAACCGAATCCAGCGCACACGCCTGTCGCGCGGTGCGGCCGGGGTGCTTCGCGCAGCCGGAGCAGGCTCCAAGGCTGGCTCTGCCGGTGGCGTGGCGTGCCCGGGCTTCTCGGTCGCGTGTACCTTCGCCCGAAGGTCCGAGAGGGCCCGGCCGGCATCAAATCGGGCCACCTCGCTCGACGCGGAGGCGATGAACGCCTCCAGGATCTCAACTCCGCGAGGGTCGCCCAAGGTGGCAATGCCCTCCCCCGCCGCCCGTGCCGATCGCTGCTCGTCGTCCCGTAGGAGATCTGCCAGTACGCGCAGCGTCTGGTCAGGGTCGTGGTGCCCGAGTGCGGCGAGTGTGCGGATCGCGGTCGGTCGCGTGCGGCTGAGCGTTCCCGGTGCACAATACCGAAGCGCCGCCGCGTACCCCTCCGCGCGGTCCATCGCTCCCAGAGCATCCAGCGCGGCTTGCCGGATCTGGTCGTCCTGCGATTCGACGGCGGCGGCATCAATGACCAGCGGCAGAGCATCCAACACGCGCATCGAGCCCAACCCCGCAACGGCCGCGCTCCGCACCCCGTACGAAGGGTCGCCCCGAAGCCGCGATTCGAGGATCGTCGCCACCTGCCGCCCGATCGCGCCTTCGGGATCACCCCTGCCGAGTGATGCCAACTCTTCGACGATCGTCCGACGCACCCGCGCGTCGCTCGGCCACCCCCCGGCCAGCGCAGCAAGCTGATCCCACGCCTTGAGTTGCCCCAGCGCCCTGACCGCCGCCGTGCGGAGCGAGTGGTACGTCGCGGTGTTCCCGGCAATCTCTGCGATGGCCTCGATCGTCCCCAGCGGCGCGGCGTTGGGCCCGAGCGTGCGAAGCGCGTCGAGGGCCTGCAGCTTCGAGGCAAGCGAGGGGCCGCCCTTGAGTTGCTTCAGCCAGCACACCGCCGGCTGGGAGATCTTCCAGTCGGCCATCACATCCATGTCCGGATCGGTCGCCACGAACTCGGGCGCGGAGTCCAGTTTGAGATCCAGCGAGGCTGCTCGGTCAGCGGTCCTGAGGCGAGCCGTGTGCACCCGGCCCGATCCTTCTCCGGGAAGCCTGACGAAAAAGGGCACTTCGATATCAAACGCGGGGTTCCACCCGTCGATCGGCTGGGTCTGCTCCAACGACAGCCGCAGTGTCCCTGTGCTTTCTTCCCAGGTCGCCCCCACCGTGACCACCGGGACGCCCGGTCGGAAGCACCATTGCTCGAAGAACTGCTGAAGCCCCAGCCCCGAGGCCGCCTCCATCGCCTTCCGCAGATCCGCTGTCTCAACAGTCGATCCACGGCTCCTCGCGACGTAGAGGGACAGACCGCGAAAGAACGCCTCGTCGCCGAGCTGGCGGCGCAGCATGTGCAGGACCGAGGCCCCCTTCGAATACGGGTTGGCCGCGCGACGGAACGTCTCCCATGGGTGCGTGTACACCCTGCTGCACATCGCCGCCTGCTCTGGCGCTTCGGCGTGGTCCACGCCAATCACCGAATGCATGTTGGCCCACACTCCCGCCTGGTATGCATCGATCCCATCGCGATGCTCAAACCAGAGGTGGCTGAAGTACGTCGCGAACCCCTCGTTGAGCCAGATGTGCTCCCACGAGTTGCACGTCAGCAGGTCCCCGAACCACTGGTGGGCCAGCTCATGCGAGATCAGCCCGTCCAGGTCGCCGTCCAGCAATGCGACCGAATCCAGGATCGCTGTGTCGTACATCGTCGTTGCCGACGTGTTCTCCATGCCCCCGGCGCCGAAGTTGTGCACGATCACCTGTGCATACTTGTCCCATGGATACGGCTGCGAGGTTCGTCTCTCGAACAGTCGCACCATTTCTGGTGTGCGTCCGTACGTCTGCTGGATCTGATCCCCTTTGCCCAGGGGCGCGTACACCGGCATCGGCATGGCCGTGTCCGAGACGTCGACCACGTCGAACTTCCCCACCACCAGCGACACCAGGTAGGGCACATGCGGCTGTGACTGAAGCCAGTGGAATGTGCGCAGGTTGCTCGCCAGACCTCCGGCGACCGGCTGCAGGCCCTCCGGCAGTGCCGAGGCCTCGAATGCCCCCTCCGACACCAGGCGGCCGTTGGAACAGGCGACAAACCCCGACGGCACGGTCACGAACATCTCCGTCGACATCCTCACGTTGGGAAAGTCGTGGCACGGGAACCAGTAGTGGTTTGATTCCGGCTGCCCCTGCGAGTGCAGCTGTGCCGGGCGCCCCGGCCAGGTGGAGGACTCCGGAGTCCATACCAACCCCTCGGCCGGCGCGATCAACGAGTAGACCACCACCAGCCGCACGCCGCGTCCGGCCGGGATCGGCGGAGAGAACCTGAGATCAAGCGATTCTCCGGTGTGTGCAAACTCCACAGCGGTTCCGGATGGTTCCTCCAGCATCACGGACCGGATCGCCATGCTCTCCGGCGGTCCGGCCCTGAGCGGCAGCCTTGCCAGCGCCTCGCCCACGGGGCTGAATCGCAGCGTGCACGCCGCATCCAGCCGCTTCACGTTCATGTCCGGGATGACCACGTGCAGCGTCATCCGTTCATAGGCCACAAGCGGGTCCGGCGGGTAGTTCAGCAACGAGCGGCCGCTTGCCGGGTCGAACGCGATCGACGCCTGCACCGCGGCCGACTTCGCCTCATGGCACGCATGCTCTCCGTTCTCACCGCCTGCCGCGGCCGTCTTGCCTACCGCACCAAGCACGCCGACGACCAGGGCAACGAGCACGAGCGGGGCACATCGGATCATGGGATCTCTCTCGAAGCGGGCTCCACCAACAGTTGTCTCGCATCCGCCAGGGCATCCGGAAGGCTCCCGGGCTCTACTTCCAAGGTCGAAGCGAACTCCTGGATCGCCATCCTGGCCGCCTCGCGCAGCGACTCGGCTGCTTGCACCCGCGCGAACAACGTCGGGCCGGTCATGACTTGGTCAATCCACCAGGAGATCCCGGGGGCGAGCGGCGTCCGGATCTTTGACTCGCACATCACGCTCAAGTCCGGATCGACGATTACCTTGTTGGGTCGTTGTGCAAGCGTGAACGACGCCGTCGTCATCGTCTCGGACACGTCAACAGACACTGTCGTCGTTCTGCCCTCCCCCAGGTCGATCAGCACGGGTAACGAGAAGGCAAATGCAGGGCTCTCCTCGCTGATCTTCTGCGTCTGCTCGACCGAGATCTTCAGCGAGCTATCTGCCTCGTCCCATGCGAGGTCAACCTGCAGGCGTGGCAGGTCCGGCCGGTACGCGAACTGTTGGAAGTACTTTTCCAGGCTCCGCCCCGATTCCTGCTCCATGCAGCGACGGAAATCGTCCGTCTCGTTCTGCTCGAACCGCCGCGTGTGTACATACCGCCGCACCCCAGCCCAGAACACATCATCCCCGAGATCCATCCTCAGGGTGTGCAGGAACCACCCCCCCTTTGCGTACACCACCGCGGGATCAAAGCGAGAGTCCGGGTCGCGGTACACATTGTTCACGATGCGGCCGCGGACGCTCGGGAACCCGCGGCGGCTCGCGATCCGGGCCTGCGCCGCATCCCCCATGATCGCCCGCTGGTACCCGATCTTTCCTCGCTTGTGCTCGGCCCACAGAGCCTCGCCGAACGTCGCCCACCCCTCACCCAGCCACAGGTGCTCCCACGACTTGTAGCCGCACAGATCGCCGAACCACTGGTGCACCAGCTCATGGGCGTTCGTTCCCTCAACCATGCTCCTGGGACCAGTTGCACCGAACGCGGCAAACGTGGTGCACGACGTGTTCTCCATGGCGCCCGCCGAAAAGTCGCGGCAGATGACGTTTGCGTACTTGTCCCACGGGTACGGCTCGTCGAATAGCTTCTCGAAGTAAGCCACCATGTCCGCGGTGTTGCCAAAGTTCCGCCGGAGGATGTCCGCGGACCCGAGGGGGCCGTACACCGGGAGCCACAGCCCGGGCCGCGCCGAGTTCTGTCCGCCGACATCAATCACATCGAACTTTCCCACGATCAGTGTGATCAGGTACGACGCGTGCGGCTTGTCCTGCAGCCAATGGAAGGTCGACCGCCCGTCCGTGTGGCGCCCGATCGACACGAGCCGCCCGTTCGAAACTGCCCGGAACCCCCCTGGCACTGTTGCCACGATCTCCGATGTCATTCTCGCGTTTGGAAAGTCATGAATCGGTAGCCACAGGTGGTTCGATTCCGGCTGACCCTGAGTATGGCACATCGGGTCCAGTTCGGGCGTGTCCATGTCGTCGGGAGAAAACGTCATCCCGGCCCCGCCTCCGCCAGGCTTCTCCGCCGTGTAGTCGATCACGACCGTTCCCCGCTCCCCCAGCGACAGCGACCGCCCGAACTCGATGTCCAGCGTGTGCCTTCCCTTGGTGAACGCAACCGGCACCCCGTTCAGACTCACCGCGGAGATCGTCAACCCCGGACCGGCATCGAGGGTCAGAGCCGACCTCGCCCACCCTAGTGGAGCGATGGTCAGCGTCTCCTTGGCCGTGAACTGGGCCCGAGACATGTCGGGTATCTCGATGTCCAACCGCACGTGCTGGAACTCGAACAGCACATCCGGTGGATACACCCCGCGGTCCTGGCCGGTCTTCGGATCAATCCGGGGATCGGTCTGTCCCCACGACGGCGCCACGCCACCAATCACGACAGCCAGCGCCATCGCGGCTGAACGGAATCTGAATCGCATCAAGCGGGGTCTCCAGGCAGGGGCGGGTGCGGGACCAAAGGTGGCAGGACAGGCGATACCCACGGGAGTTGGGGGAGGAGCCAGAGTGTACTCGTACTCGGATCCTTCGTGGAAGGTGCACGGTCTGTTCACACGGCAGCCACCCCCGGTCGATTTGCCTCCTCCGGCGCAATACGATCCGCCATGCACCAGCTCAGTGTCGGCGGGCCTGAGAAACGATGGCTTGATGCGGTCAGACCATCGGAATCGGGCGGCGGCGCGACTCGTGCCCGCGAGGGCGTGGCCGACATGCTGGCCAACCTCACCAATCAATCGGTCAATACCGAGTTCTTTTCACCCGTCCCTGACGGCTACAAGCCCGGTCGGACAAAGTACGTTGCTGTCTTTGGCACGGTCATGTCCGGTCTTGGGAAGGGCATCTTCGCCTCAAGCCTTGCAAAGCTTCTGAAGGACAAGGGCCTCTCCGTTGCCCCGATGAAGCTCGAGGGCTACCTCAACATCGACGCAGGAACCCTCAACCCATACCGCCACGGCGAGGTCTTCGTGCTCGATGACGGCACCGAGTGCGACATGGACCTGGGCACCTACGAGCGGATGCTCGATCAGAACCTTACCCGCCGCAACTTCACGACCTCGGGTCAGATCTTCTCTTGCATCCTCGAGCGCGAGCGGCATGGCGCCTACCTGGGCCGCGATGTCCAGTGGATCCCCCATGTCACCGGCGAGGTCAAACGCCGCCTCCGCGAGCTCGCTCTCAAGGGCGACGGCAACAAGCCATCCGATGTCGTTTTCGTCGAGGTCGGCGGCACCGTCGGCGACTACGAGAACGGCTTCTACATCGAGGCGCTCCGCGAACTGGCCTTTGAGGAGGGCGAGAACGCCGTCTGCTTCGTCGCGCTCACCTATGTCATCAAGCCGCAGACGCTCGGCGAGCAGAAGAGCAAAGCCGCCCAGCTCGGCATCAAGCGCCTCATGGAGGCGGGCATTCAGCCGCACATCATCGCCTGCCGTGCCACCGAGCCGATCGGCGAGGGTGTCGCCCAGAAGATCGCGATGTTCAGCAATGTCCCGATGCGGCGTATGTTCTCCATGCACGACCGCAGCAGCATCTACACCATTCCCGACGAGATGCGGCAGGAGGGGCTCGACAGGGAGATCCTCTCCATTCTCGATCTCCACGACCGCGTCAATGCCAAGGCCGAGGACCGCGCCCGCGACCAGTGGCTCGGCTTTGTCCGCCGCCTCGCCGCTCCCCGTTCCCACAGCGTGTCCATCGGCATTACGGGCAAGTACATGGGCCTCCGCGACGCCTACGCCTCGATCGACAAGGCGATCGAGCACTGCGGGGCGCACCTCAACTGCGACGTCGACCTCAAGTGGATCGAGACCACAGACATCACCGATGCCAATAGTGCCGCCCGCCTCGATGGTCTTGATGGCGTCATCGTCCCCGGTGGCTTCGGCTCCCGCGGTGTCGAGGGGAAGATCTCCTGCGTGAAGCATTGTCGCGAGAACGGCGTCCCGTTCCTCGGTATCTGTCTCGGCTTTCAGATGGCAGTGATCGAGTTTGCCCGCGGCGTCCTCGGCTTTGCCGACGCCAACTCCACTGAGTTCGCCCCGAACTGTCAGTACCCTGTCATCAGCGAACTCCCAGACCAGAAGAAGATCGAGAACCTCGGCGGCTCCATGCGTCTCGGCGGACAAGATGTCGACCTCCGCTCCGCTACCCTCGCATCGATGCTGTACGACGGCAAGACACGCTGCCGCGAGCGATTCCGCCACCGCTACGAGGTCGAGCCCCGATTCATCGAGCAACTCGAGGCTGGCGGCCTCGTATTCTCCGGGCGCCATCCCGCTCACCCCATCATGCAGATCCTCGAACTCCCTCCCCCCGGCCAGCCCCACGGCCACCCTTTCTTCCTCGCCGGCCAGTTCCATCCCGAACTCACAAGCCGACCCCTCAAGCCCCAGCCCATGTTTATGGGCCTTGTCGCCGCCGCTATCCGCCGACGAAATGCCGGCGATCACGGCCTCGACACCGCTGTGTTGCGGTGGCTCCGCAAGGGGTCCGGCCAGCCCGCGCAGGTCTGATTCTGCGCCCCCCCGCCTCGCTCAAAGCGGCCCCCATGTCGGTGGACGTGGGGGCCGGAGGCTAACGCTCGCAGCGACTCACGCCGAGCGGCCCTTGCTCAGCAGCCCGCTGATGAGCGCCACCAGGAACATGACCAAGAAGACAAAGAACAGAATCTGCGCGATGCTCGCAGCGCCCGCGGCGATGCCGCCGAATCCGAAGACCGCTGCGATGATCGCGATGATGAAGAAGACCAGGGCGTAATACAGCATTGGGAGCCTCCTGTCTGGGGATGACCGGCAGTAGCCGGACACCCTCGGTGGCGTGGGTCAGTCCTTCGCGTCCTGCGCCGATTGCTCGATTCCATTGCCGAGGCTCTTCACGTCCTTGCCAAAGCCCTCGGTCGTGTTGCACGAGCACAGAAACAGCATCGCCAGTACGGCCGCCAAGAGCCCGACCGCCCGCGATGAGGTCTGCTGCGACGTGATGATTCGGGTCATCGAGGAACTCCTTGGCTGGAAACGGTTGTGGGGATGAGCGGGATACCTGCTGGCCCATCCCGTTGGCAGCCAGTCCGGGGTGCACTAGGTTCCCGCGCCGCCGGGCGATCTTGATGGAACAAGGCCGAGGCGGATCAGGAGGTTCATGGCTTCGACCAGTTCGAACTGGGTGAACACCGCACCGCGGAGCATCCCCGAACTCGGTGTTCCGCCGTCGATACACATGCGGATAAAACGCTTCCCGGACTCGGACCGCATCGCGATCAGCAGCTGATCGGCGGCGTCAAAGAGCCGCCGAGTATCGACTGTGGTTCGATGTGTCATGGGCGAGTCTCCTGTTCTTGAACGCTGAGTACCGTTGGGGCACCCCAGCATCTGTCCTATTCCCGGTCCCAGGATGGAGTATTGCTGGAATCAATGAGGACGATGTGGTCGCCGTTGACGTCAATGGTCCTGGCGATCCAGTAGGGCTTCCCGTTGATCGTGGTCTGGTAGACGTCAGAGGAGATCACGGCGCCCTTGTCGCACTTGATCGGCTGGTTGTCCATGTACCACGCTGGGCCGAGCAGAACGACCTGCTCGCCGGTGGTCGTCTTGAGGGTGAGGGCTTTGGCGGGACGCACGCCTTCCCCAAGATCTACAGAATGGACATTCGAAACGGTTCCGGAGATCTTGGTCGCCGAGCCGCGATCGATCGCCCTGAGAACTGGGCCTTGTGTGGACCATGCGTCCTCACCGAGTGCCGCTGCGGTCGGCGGAGCGGGCGGCAGGGGTTCAAACCGTGGCGGAGCGACGTCGTACGCCTTGTACACGGACCCGGCGGACGAGTTCAAAGATACGAGATCGGTCGGTGTCTCCATGCTTGAAAGGATCATCTCCTTTGAAGCGTCCAGGCGAATGCCGCCATCGCTTCCGACCGAGGCAACCGCCCACGGCACGAGCCGCTTGGTGTCGGCGATGCCGAGGAAGTTCTCGTTCGGATCAATCGAAAGAAAGGCCAGGTCTCCAGAGGTGCGCTCAAAGATCACATCGTGCACCGTGCCGCACTGCTTGCCTCGGCAGGTGACGCTCTTGCCCTGCAGATCGCTCGCAAGGAGGAGCCGCGTCGGACTTGTCGATGCGGCCGACGAGTCGACGTGCCACAACGGCTTCGCGTTGTTGTCCCGAAGGCGGAGGTCCTTGCCGTTGGCACTGAGCCGAGTTGCCACGCTGCGGTGATCGGGGTCCCGTGGCAGTGCCATGGTGTCGATGACCACGCTGTCCCCTCGCATGGGAGCGATCTCGCTGCTGTTGACAAACCATGTCGGACCGAGCGCAATCTCTCTATTCGCGCCCTCGTCGGTCGCGACGACAACAAGCACCTGCTCGCCTACCCCGCTGAGCCGTTCACGCCGGACGGACGTGATCGTTCCTTGGACGCGCGCGGTGCTGGGATTGTCGAGACTACCGGCGTATGGATCGCGGGAGTCCGACTCCTTCGCCAGCGTGCCCGAAACCTTGCTCCACGTCTGAGGGGTGAACTCGGGGAACTTCTCCAACTGCTCCGCCGTCGCTGACAGCAGCAGGTTCTGGTCCTTGCCGGAGTCCCAGCGGAACGAGTTCACGGGTATCGCGATCTCTCGACCGCCCAGGCCGAGAACGCCGCCGGTTTTGACGACGATGTGCTCGATACGCCCGGACCCGCGGTCGATAACTAGGTTCGAGACGTCGGCGATCACCTCTCCGTTGTCATTGACGACAGAACGCGAGTTGACCCAGTCGGCGGACCTGAAGTCCGCGTTCGTCATGCGGTTTGGATCCTGCTGACGGGACTCGTGCGGTGTTGCCCGCGGCGGGTCAGTTGCCGGCTGGACGCTGAGCGCCATGCCCGCACAAGCAAGGATAAGGCCGGCAACTGTAACGTGGATCGTCGTGCTGCAGTTCATCTTTGTGCTCCTTCGTTGATGTGGGCCAAGGCAAAGAACACCTGCGCAGGGCAACGCTTAGTGTGGCACGGCTGTTCCGACGCTTTCAGAATCGGGCCTCTCGGTGATGCCGCGCCTCGTGGAATAGTGGGGCGGACCAGTGGGTTGTGCGAGTGGAGGTAGCCGCGGTGCTCGGTGCGGCCGCGGAGATCCCGTCCTTCGCAACTGAACGCAGTTCTCAGAACGGCGACGCGCCGCCGTCACTGAGTGATGTAGCCATGAACAGGAGTCGCTCATGGACCTGCGAACGTTCGCGTCAATCGTGGCCGGCATGTCGGGCACGGCCCTTGCGCAATCAGTGCCCTTTGATCACCTGCCGATTGAT